>JBGTLQ010000258.1:0-10436 GCA_041744075.1 Terrimicrobiaceae bacterium | reverse complement strand
AATGGGTGTCCCCAGCGTCTGACCATGAAAAACCCCAGAATAAATCGTACACGTGTCAGCTTCTTTGCGAGGAGTGACGATATCGCTCTGACCCGGCCGCCTCCGATCCAACTCGGGTTGAATGTCAGCTTCGGAAAGTGGCAGGCGCGGTGGGCAGCCGTCAATGACAACCCCCACCCCGCCACCATGGGATTCCCCCCATGTTGCAATCCGAAAAACTTCTCCAAAAACACTGGCCATATCCCCGAAGAAAATGACGGCTCCATGGAGGTTTGTCACGTGAGAACAGCCGGAACCAAGTTGCCACCCGGGCAGAGGTGGTGACTTATTTGGTTCGAGCGACAAGTGGGCGGTCAAGGGACTGCCCGGCCCTACCATTAAAGGGCGCTCCGCGCTTGCGCCAGCCCGTTCTTCTCTGGGGTAGGGCGCGTCAGTCCCTTGACCGCCCACCCGGCCCTACCATTTCAGATAGTGCGAGGCCCACTCCCCCTGTCGATGCTGGGACTCTTCGAGGTTTTCGGTTTTCAATGCGGGCATTGTCCATTAGGGATTGAGGGATGAAGACCGTGCGCATCCTTGGCGAATCGAGTTTTGAGATCCACTCTGACCTTGTGTCAGCGGCTCTGACCCAAGATGGCGGCCAATTGGGGCCGGTCGAATTTGTGCTGGGAAAAAAAACCGTGTCGCCTTTTCACGTGGCGCCTTGGGCTGGTGCAAAAGACGCCAAAGAGTTGCCCCCCATTCTGAGGGTGTTGCGGGGGGATTTTTTCTGCATGCCATTTGGCGGCAATGATGCTCCGTGGAAAAACGAAAAGCACCCCGTCCATGGGGAAACCGCGAACAAACGTTGGGAATTTCAAGCGGCCGACACCCATGGTTTATGGACCGGCTTGCAAACCGTCCTGCGAACAAAGATCCGCGAATCCACGGTGACCAAACTGACAGCACTGCATGCCGGACACAGAGCGGTGTATTCCCGTCATGTGGTCAGCGGAGGATTTGGTCCCATGAATTTCGGTCATCATGCGATGCTGGCCTTTGACTCCGAAGAGGGAAGGGTTTCCACGTCACCTTTTGTGAGAGGGCAGGTTTTTCCTGGAGAGTTTGAAAAGGCGTCGGAGGGTGGCTATTCCAGCTTAAAGCCGGGGGCATTATTTAAAGACCTCGCTAAGGTCCCCGCAGCGGATGGCTCCATGGCCGATCTATCGCGCTATCCAGCAAGGGACGGGTTTGAAGACTTGGTAATGGTCAGTTCCAAGCCGGGCAGAAAATTTGGCTGGACAGCGGTGACATTTCCAAAATCCCGTTATGTGTGGTTTGCTCTCAAAGACCCACGAGTTTTGGCATCCACGGTGCTTTGGCACTCAAATGGGGGTCGTCATTATCCCCCATGGAATGGGCGTCATCGCAAAGTGCTTGGATTGGAAGACGTCACCTCCTACTTCCATTATGGATTGGCGGAATCTGCTGCACCGAATGACGTGAACCGGGTCGGGATTCCCACAAGTGTGGATCTCTCCCCGGACGCTCCGCTTGTGGTAAACACGATCTTTGGCGTGGTTGCCATCCCAAGCGGGTTTGACCGCGTGAAATCCATCAAAGCGCAGGATGGCGAAATTTTACTGGAGTCCACAAATGGAAAATCCGCACGCACGGAAATCGACACCTCCTTTCTTTATGGAAAAGAAACCTTCTAGTTCCGGTCTCGCGCTGCATTGGCAGATCGCCATCGCGCTGGGTCTGGCCGTGGTGACCGGGTTGTTTCTGCCTGACCAAATTGGGGGAGTCGCTCCGTTCGCGGTTTTCGCTTTTTTAGGGAAACTGTTTTTGCAGGCCCTTCAAATGTTGGTGGTCCCGCTGATTGTTTCTGCCGTGATTTCTGCGATCGCCAAATTGGGTGGGGAGCAGGCGCTCGGGCGCTTGGGGCTGAAAACGCTGATCTATTACACAGCGACAACGATGATCGCCGTTCTGATCGGGCTGAGCGTTTCCAATATTCTTCAACCTGGACGGGTATCCCCCGAGGTCTCGGAATCGATGATCGCCGTTGCCAAGATGAGTTCCACGGAAGTTGCCGACAAAATTGGAGAGCGCGGGGCTTCGGATATTTGGGGAATTCTGCAGCGGATGATTCCGACCAACATCTTCGATGCGGCCTCAAAAAACAGTGAGATGCTGGCCCTGATATTTTTTAGCATTCTGTTTGGCTTTTTTATCACTCGCCTTCCCGAGACCCGGAGAGACGGCATGGTCACCTGGTGGGAAAATATCTATGAGGTCATGGTGCTCATCGCGGATTTTATCATTCGCTTCACTCCGTATGGCGTTTTTGCGTTGGTGGCTTCCACCATCTCTCAAACGGGTTCTGCAGCGTTTGTCCCACTGCTGAAATTTTTCTTTGGAGTGATCCTAGCCTTGGGGCTCCACATGTTTGTGGCCCTTCCCCTTATTCTGCTGGCCTTTGGCATTTCACCGGCTCGGCATTTCCGGACGATGGCCCCGGCTTTGCTCACCGCTTTTTCCACGGCCTCGTCAGCTGCAACCCTGCCTCTGACCATGGGCTGCCTTGAAAAAGGAGGCGTGCCACGGAGGATTTGTGGTTTCACGATTCCCTTGGGGGCCACGGTGAACATGGATGGCACGGCTCTCTACGAATGTGCCGTCGTTCTTTTTGTGGCGCAAATCTATGGCGTTCAACTTGGGTTCGCCGAGCAACTCATGGTGGTTGTCCTTGCCCTGTTGACCTCGATTGGCGTGGCAGGCATTCCCGCAGCCAGCATGGTTGCTATTGTGGTCATTCTTGGTGCTGTTGGCTTACCTCCCGAAGCCATTGGTATTGTTTTGGCCGTGGACCGCGTGCTGGACATGTGCCGCACCACAGTCAACGTCTTCGGCGACTCCACCGCAGCTGCCGTCATCGCCAAAACCGAGGCCGGGCGTAATTAAAAGTGGGGGAGGTGGATCGGGCGCTCCGCCGCACGATGAGAAATCCGACACGGCTCCGCCGTCACCTTCTCACATCGCGCTCGGAGATCGCGATCCACCCCCGAGCGAACTCCTCAACCTAACCAACATTTCATCTCACCAGACCGAAGCCCGAGAATAAAATAATTCGATTTCCTGCTTGCCTCCATGGGAAATCGCTGTCAGATTCCCAGCCCTTTTCCGCAGGTATCGCGGAACACTCTATTTATTGTATGGCTAAAGAAATCGTAGGAAAAATCAAATTGCAGATCCCAGCAGGGCAGGCCAATCCAGCGCCTCCCGTGGGTCCGGCCCTTGGTCAGCAAGGCGTGAATATCATGTCCTTCTGCAAGGAATTTAACGCAGCCACCCAAAAGCAGGCTGGTGACATTCTTCCTGTCGTCATCACCGTTTACAAAGACAAAAGCTTCACATTCATCACCAAGTCCCCGCCGGCAGCGATTCTTCTGAAGAAGGCCGCCGGGTTGGCTGCAGGCTCGAAAGAGCCCAACAAAGTCAAAGTGGGCAAGATCACGAAGAAGCAAGTTCTTGATATCGTGAAAATCAAAATCAAGGACATGAATGCCCGCACTGAAGAAGCCGCCTATCGTACGCTTGCGGGCACCGCCCGACAAATGGGCCTCGAAATCACCGAATAAACCAACCATCGCAGGAGGGCCGCCCCAAATCGGCCCGCTACCACTGCAAAATCCCATGCAAAAACAACGCAGCAAACGCTACAAGTCCGCCGTCACACTTATTGATGGCAAACGCAAATACCCGCTGGCCGAGGCGATCAAAACCCTCAAGACCCTGCCAGCCCCCAAGTTTGACCAGACCGTCACGGTCTCCATCAAGCTCGGAGTTGACCCCAAACAAAGTGACCAAATGGTCCGGGGCACCTGTCCCCTGCCCCACGGAAGTGGAAAAAATGTTCGCGTGCTTGTTTTCGCAACCGGCCCTGCCGCCGAGGCTGCCAAAAGCGCTGGTGCGGAATTTGTGGGTTTTGAAGATTTGATCAAAAAAGTCACCGGAGGTTTTTCTGACTTCGATGTGGCTGTTGCGACGCCAGCCGCCATGGCGGAAGTCAAAAAGCTCGGTAAAGTGCTCGGCCCTCGCGGTTTGATGCCAAACCCCAAGACGGGAACCGTCACCGATGACACCGCCAAAGCTGTCAAAGAAGTGAAAGCTGGTCGTGTGGAGTTCAAGCTCGATAAAAACGCGAATGTGGCCGTGCCGCTTGGTAAATTTTCCTTTGCGGAAGATGCTTTGCTCGAGAACGGAACAGCCGTGATCCAAGCCGTGGTCCGGGCCCGTCCCGCCACAGCGAAGGGCAGCTTCATTGATGCGATCACTTTGAGCGCAACCATGAGTCCCGGTGTGACTGTTGACGCTGCACCCTTCCTCAAAAACTAATTTCCAACCGGAATACCAACAATTTAAAAGATCATGCGCCCAGAAAAAGCCACCATCGTTGCCGACGTTCAGGAAAGCCTCAAGAACTCACCTTTTGCCATCATTGCGGATTTCTCCGGAATGCAGGTCAAACATTTTGAAGAACTTCGTGTCCGCTTGGACACAGCAGGTGCCAAAATTCAAGTCGTTAAAAACACCTTCATCAAGCGGGCTGCCGAAGAACTCGGCCTTCCGAAATTGAATGGTTCCCTCACTGGCCAGACGGCTCTCGTGACCGGCGAAAATGACATCTGTGCGGCAGCAAAAATTCTCAAGACCTTTGCCTCTGAATTTGAGAAACCCACCGTCAAGGCCGGTATTCTTGACAATGCCCTTTTAACGGCAGACGAAGTGCGTGCACTGGCCGACCTTCCCTCCAAGGAAGTTCTTCAAGCCACTCTTCTCGGTTTGCTCCTCGCACCAGCCACACGGTTTGTTCGGGTGCTCAACGAACCAGGGGCCAGCCTGGCCCGCTTGCTTCAAGCCAAGGCCGACAAAGACGGCGCCGCTTCCTAAAACCAATTTCGCGGGGTGTAAGAAGCCACATTTCGCGACGAACAAAACACAAACAGGTTCCTTGTCGGGATGCCGGCTGGTGTCCTCAAATGCCCTGAGGCTTCGGGGCGCGACAAAACCAAAAACACAAATACCATGGCAGATACATCCACACTCGTTGATCAACTCAGCGGGCTCACAGTCCTCGAGATCGCAGATCTCGTCAAACAACTCGAAGAAAAATGGGGCGTCAGCGCCGCAGCTCCCGTGGCCGTGGCCGCAGGACCCGCAGGCGGTGGTGCCGCAGCAGCTCCCGTTGAAGAAAAAACATCTTTTGATGTGATTCTCACCGAAGCTGGCGGCAACAAAATCGCCGTCATTAAAGAAGTCCGTGCCTGCGTGCAAGGACTCGGCCTCGCCGAGGCCAAGGCTCTCGTCGAAAGTGCACCCAAACCTCTCAAGGAAGGTGTCACCAAAGAAGAAGCCGAGGAAATCAAGAAAAAGATCGAGGCCGCTGGCGCCAAAGTCGAAATCAAATAATTTCCCTCCCGATACGGGACCCCGGAGCACCGTCGCCGCGCAAGCGGCGGCGGGCACCGTGGGAGCCGGGAGGTTTTTTACCTCCGGCATCAGTTCACCACTTGAAACCCAAGTTCTTCACTTGGGCTTTTTTGTGCCTGCAAATTACATGTATTTTGCAACCATCCCAAGCAGGTTAGCTTTCAACTGACCCATTGGGTGTGATTAAAGCTGGGTGAGGTCATGGAGCCGGTCCTCATTTTCGGGAACCTTCAGTCCGTCTTGGAATTCTCAAGCGACAAGTGGGCTGGCAAGGGACTGCCCAGCCCTACCATCATGCGACGCTTCGCGCTTGCGTCAGCCCCTTTTTGATATGGGTAGGGCGTGTCAGTCCCTTGACCGCCCACTTTTGGCTCCCCAAGGGATCACTGGCTCTCAACAAACCAACCTCACCCACTTTTATTCACACCTTGACCCCTTTGACCACTCGGACTTCCCTGAAGATTCATCGACGAGATGGTTCAACTTTTTCCTCATTCTCTCAGAATGCCGACCCATCCAAGAATACAAGCTGAGAAAAACGGAACGCTGAGATACCAGAGCTCGATACCAAGGCCAGCAAAGGCAAGACCGCCGATCCAGATTCCCGAAAGTAGCCTGTCTGTTCCTTCTGGGCTGGCTCCGTTGAGCGTGAAGCCTGACCAGAACCAGCCGACAAACGTGGCTATCAACACGACGGGCGTGAGAATCGAAATGATCGGCAACAGCAACCAGATCCAATCAGCTGACCGGCGCGCTTTCCTGGGTTTGTCACCACCAAGCTCGTTGACTCCCCATTCCAGGACTGGAACCTCCTACGAGGAAAGCTTTCATAAATGTATCACCGTCAGAGATGAGTGACCTCGTTCTCGCGATTGAGTCCATCTTTCGGTAGTCTTGCCGAATTCAAGCAGATTTTGACCTGCTTAAAACAGGTTACAACTAAACTGAGGCTAATCCATGCGATAAAGGCTCCCAGGACGGCACCGAGTAAACCGCAAGCGACCATTGAGGTGAGATCAAACGGAGGAAAACTGAGAAGCCATCTCGTGGCTACAGAGGAAGCCATGCCGAAGATCAAGCCGATCACAGCACCGAATTGCAGAGTCAGGACAGTCAGGCCAATTCGTGGACTCCTACAAATCAGCCCTGAGAGAACTGCGTTTGCGGTTATGCTGGCGACGCCAATTCCGGTAATCGCAGCAAATGCAAATAACCCCAGAATGATGCCAATAAGAATCAAAATGCATAGTGCAGCTAGTCCAGCCACTAGAAAGCAAAATAGGAATAAATTAAACTCACCGGCTTCAGGATCAATGTCATCCGCTGCTTCCATGAGGAGGACCAGAAAACTGTGAAGTGTGGCGATCATAGTGTTACTGAATTTTTGCGGTGAGGTATCCCTGCTCGCTTTTGGCATTCCTCCTGCCCGCGAAGCGGAATCAGAGTGAAGCATAACAGAAGTCACGAAGGGATGATGATTCGGTCCATGGGTCGGAGGGCTCGTTCCTCGCCTCCGCTACACCCTTTACCGTTTGGTCTTCATTTTCTTTCTCGGAGAATCCGGTGTGCCCGGCTTGGTCGTCTGGCAGCATGTGTCACAAGGGTGACAATCCAAACATCATCGTTAAGTCTATAGAAAACGGAGTATGGGAATGGGCGAATGATGACTTTGTGAAATTCGAAATAAGCTTTCCGGTAAATTCCGCCGTTCTTCTGAATCTGGGGCAAGTAACTGTAGAATGTCGCGATGAAGCGATCTCCGAGTCCTGGATATCCGTCCTCGTCATACCAAGCTGCCGCCTCTGCAACGTCCCGCAGCACTGCGGGAAGAATCTGAATCTCTTTCATGCGCGCAGCGCATGTAATTCCTTTTTAAACTGGTCAACTGTGAGCGCAGAAGACGGGTTCTGGAGGAACGCCGCCCATCTTTCGTCCAATATCTCCTTTTCCTCCTGAGTTACTTCCATCGCATCAAGGTCGGGCGAAACCGCTTTCCACAGCTCATCAACGAGTTCCAACTTCTCACGGGCTGAAAGAGATTGAACTTGAGGCAAGTTGGCGAGGCTCATGTTATCAGTTTACCACAGGAAGACAGGCAACCAAGGGCAAAATCTGGACTGGAGCGGCTCGATTCCTTTTTCCCAAACCATGAGGTGTGGCACCGGCTACCGGGAGCGCCACTCAGCAACGGGGTTAAAGGTTGTAAATAAGGTTGTCATTCTGACTCGTCGCTGGTAGCCGGTTGTCCACCACCGCCTTGTTGGCCGTAATTTTTGATGTCCCTGGAATAGATCTCAATCCCAGAGCGGAGCTGTTCTCGCGTGCTTTGCACAGGCTCCCAAGTAGAGTCGTCATAAGTATATCTGCGGCGGGTCGTGATCTCATCGAGGAGCCAGGTTGAGCCTGACTGTTTGAAGAACATTCGAGTCTCGCCCTGATAGCCAGAATAGATCTTGCCGTCGAGCAGGACCTCATTGGCCATAACGACTTCCTCATCTGGCTTATCGGTTCCCTCCCGCGACAAGAGGACAACATCAGGCTCCCAGCGTCGTTGTAGGAGTGGGTCATCCTGAGCCTTGTCGAATCGTTCCGCCGGGGCTCGAGTTGCAAATGCTTCTGTCATGGCATTGACGTAATCACTAAACAAGGCTGCAAAAGATCCTGTCATGCATGGTCGTAGTTGCTCCTCATACTCATTGAGCGCCACTAAACGTTCGTTCAATGGAGTCATTGCGTAAGTCTGCTTTTTGAAGTGAGCCGAGATCGCAAGTATTCTCTCTGCCGCATAGGTAAGAGGATCGGGCTCGGTATGTTGCGCTAAGAGAATGTGATCTCGCCCTGCGGTTGCACATCCTGAGCCCACCAGAACAGTCGTCGCTGTGGTGGCAGATAAAAGTAGTTGGAAGATGCGATTCAATATTTTGGCCAACAGTATTATTGAGTCGCTCGCGACAATTGCGGGAGATGAGTCTCCTGCGACATAAATCCTACAGATGTCGCCTCAGGTGGTAGAGTTTGTCCATGGCGGCACATTGAGTCTCATCTAGCTGGACGGAGGCTCCTTTTCAAGGAGATTCAGGGTAGCGGCATCAGTGGAGGCTTGGAGGGTAGGTGCTAAGGCGCTTTGACACATGGCAAATCATTGGCGCAGGTTCAAATTGACGATTGCGGAGTGTTGATTTTTGGGTTTCGAGGGATCGGTGTCCTTTCAGAAGCTCACAGAAACGATAGCACCAAGCACCCAAGCATTTGCTAGCGCTCCGGTCGCGCCCGGATTGACAATGAATTGGAGATCAGGCTGCAACGTCAGCCATAAGTTCAATTGGATTTGATAGGACCACTCAAGCACTAGTTCGTAAGTCTCCTGCGGCTGATCCAAAGACCCCTGACGCGAAGCCAAGTCGTGGCTGTAGCGACCATAGGCCACACCAAAAATTGCACGATCTTTGTCGCGTTTGGGGATCAGACCAACATATTGCATGCCCCCAGAAACAAAAAATGGCAGTTCAGCAATCAGCTGCTGCGGTGCAAAGGTGAACGCGGACCAAAGCGACAATCCCTGATCCGGGGATCCAGGTTCCTGATAAACCATCTGGTCTGCAAGAAAATAGAACCCATACAAATTCGCCTCCCTGGAGCCATCCGAGTACTGGGCGTAACTCCAGTTGGAAAAATACACACCGACTTTGTAATTCCCCGGATAACCTGATTTACCCGGGCCTTCGGCCGAAGTGAAGGATTTTGATCCTTTGGAGTTTGGTGACGATGTGGCTGTATTGAAAAACGATGGCGTCCATCCGGCCTCGGCGATCAGAATTGTTCCATCGCCACCGCGGATGCTGTAATCAAGGCCATGGTAGGCGGGCACGCCGATGCGCTCGGAAACCTGATAGATTCCGGCCTGCGCATACCACGTTGGTTCGGTGTATCTCAAATGCGCGCCCCACGAGGCTGACGGCATGGCGGTGAGAGGAGCAGTGAACGGGAGTCCCACCGGGTTGCCACAAAAAGCGAGGTTGGCATAAACGTCATACAAAGGAGACGCCGCAAAATCATTCAAGGCCGAGAGCTGACCGACTTTCAGTGCGAACTTACCATCAAGCAGGGTTTGCATGAGATAAAACTCATTAAGCATAAACGTGTTGGGGCCGTAATCGGTGGAAACTTGAAACTTGTTGCCGATGGTGTTTGAAAGATTGCTTCCCGCATTGTCTGCCCAAGACCACACCAAGGTTCCCCCCTGCCAGTTGATCACTTTTTCCAAATCCACATTCAGCTGGAAAAAGAGCATGTGATTGTAAGCAAAATCCTGCGTTGCGCCGCCTGACACATTGCCAAGGAAAAAAGCCGTGTAGGCCCCGAAGAAGCTGAGACCCCGATCGGCCAAGTCCTGTCGCACATTGGTTTCGGCAGAATCTGGCAACACGCGGCTTCCATTCCACCACCGCTCCCACCTCTTCTTATCGGAATGTGTTTCCGGAGTATCTTGCGCCTTAAGGTGAGGGATCGATATGAGAAACGAGAAGGCCACCACCGCCACAAGAGAGAAGCGGACGACTCTCGATTGGTCATTGATCGTTTGTGAAATCTGGAGTTGGTCGATTGGCACTTGGACGATCAATAAACAACGATCGGCGATCATCAATCCCAGATCTGTCGGCATGGAGGCAAAAGGGTGCCTGTGAGTAAAAATCGGGGCGGCAGATCGTCTGCTTATTGATAGGCAAATCCCTTCTGGAAAGAGAAAAGTGGGCGGGCAAGGGACTGCCCAGCCCTACCATCCAAGGGCGCTTCGCGCTGGCCACGTCGTTTTTGCGTCGGGATAGAGGTAGGAACGGGGCATTGGTTTGCCCCGCTCCCCCCTCCGAACCGTGCGTGCAGATCTCCCGCACACGGCTCTCCAGTCAGTGGTTTGCTCCGTATCGGAGATTGGTGATTTCCGTGACCTTGGCCTCCAGCAG
>JBGTLQ010000257.1:0-2762 GCA_041744075.1 Terrimicrobiaceae bacterium | reverse complement strand
TCAGCAATGATGCCGGGGGCATTGAGAAGGCCATCCTCCTCCTTCACCTTGCTGAGCAAAAGCAGGCTGTTGCGCTGAATGGCAACCGCTCGATGCCCATTGGGGCTCTTGGTTTTCAAGCCGGCGAGGTTTCCGGCGGGTTTGAGATGGACCCTATCAAACAAGACAGGAAGGTTGTCTTTCGCAAAACTGAAGCCGATGGCTTGGAGATTATCAAGACCTTCGCACCGCCTGCTGACGATGCCCCCAATCCCTACATTGTGGGTCTGGAGGTAGCGTTTCGAAACACTGGCACCGGGAAAGTTTCGAGGGATGGATTTTTTGTGAGCACCGGCGGCGCAGCCCCCATCCACGCAAACGATCTGCCGATGTACACCAAATTTGATTGGAACCATGGCGGCAAAACCACGGGGATCGATGTCAATTGGTTCAATCCCGGTGGAATTCCCTTCCTAGGGATCCAATGGAGCGGGGCCAAATCTCTCTACAACGAACTCAAGCCAGACATCCTCTGGGCGGGTGTGGCGAGTCAGTATTTCTGCACCATTGTCACAACAGAAAAAACCAAAGGCTCCGCCGTGTGGGCCACCCGGTTCAACGCTCAAAAGCTCAATGAAACCCCCGTGCTGGGCATGCAGGGAGCCTTGGGTCTGCCGCCATTTTCGTTGGCTCCCGGCGAAGTCATCACAGAGACCTTCTCGATCTACGCAGGACCAAAAGATCTGACCCTCCTTCGGGCCATGGGTGGCGAACAGGACCGGGCTCTGAATTTTGGCATGTTTGGATTCATTAGTGAATTCCTGCTCTGGGCCATGAATAGCATCCATGGCTTTGTTGGGAACTACGCAGCGTCAATCATCATCCTCACCCTGTTGATCAAATCCGCTCTCTGGCCCGTGCAAAACAAGGCCACGAATGAAATGCGCAAGATGGCGGCGCTTTCTCCGAAAATGACAGAGATGCGGGAAAAATTCAAAGACGAGCCGCAGAAGTTGAATGAGGAAATGATGAAGATGTATCGCGAGTATGGGGTCAATCCCTTCAGCGGTTGCCTTCCAATGTTGATTCAAATCCCGATTTTCTTTGGATTTTACGCCATGCTGGGCAGTGCGATTGAGCTCCGAAACAGCTCTTTTCTGTGGGTCAACGACCTCTCTCAGCCCGACACTGTCTTTCGGGTTGTTGGTTTTCCCATCAACATCCTGCCCATCGTCATGGCCGGGACGATGGTCTGGCAGATGATTATCACCCCAAAAAGTGGAGATGCCATGCAGCAGCGCATTTTTTACTTCATGCCCATCATTTTCCTGGTTTTTTGTTACAACTACGCAAGTGCCCTCGCACTTTATTGGACAACTCAGAATATTTTTTCTATTGTTCAACTTTATCTGACGCGGAACAAGCCATTGCCGGAACTCGAAAAGAAGAGTGTGATCGCCAAGAGGGAGGCAGCGACCACCGCGAAGAAAAAGAAGCGACCCAAGACCTAGAGAAACATGAGAACACCCCGCGAAACTCTCGACACGATCCTCGGCTACCTCGGCTTTGCTTTTGAAATCGAAGAGCAGCAACGGGATGGCCACCTCATTCTTCAAATCTACACCCACGACGCAGAACTCCTGGTAGGCCATCATTTAGAAGTTTTGGAGGATCTTCAATTTTTGGTGAATCGCCTCTTGCAGAATGCTGACTCCGCTGCCCCTCGGATCACCGTCGATGTCGAGCATCACCGCGCCATTCGTGATGATGCCCTCATTGCCAAGGTCCGCCACCTCGCCGAGGCTGTGCTTTCCCATGGGAAACCCCTTCAAACCGAACCCCTGAATTCCTACGACCGCTATATCGTCCATAACACATTCAAGGATGACCCCGACATCGCAACATGGAGCCCCAAGGATGACGCCCGTGTTAAGCGAATCACCCTCCGCAGGAAAAAGAGCGAATGATGGGTTTTTGGAAACGGCTGTCCACCGCAGGGATCCTGCTTGCAGCCACGCTCTCAACGGTCAGCGCCGTCGAGCCCCCGGCCATCACAGCCCGATGCGCCCTGCTTTTTGATGCCAACACGGGCAAGGTTCTCTTCAAAAAAAATGAGAATGAGCGAATGCCCGTGGCCAGCACCCAAAAGCTCCTTACGGCGATTCTCGTCACTGAAGCTGGCCATCTTGATAAAAAAATCAATATCACCCAATCTGACACCCTCGCGGAACCTACAAAGTTGTATCTGAAGGCCGGCGAATCCTATGCTCGCAAAGATTTGCTGACGGTCTTGATGGTCAAAAGCGCAAATGACGTGGCACGGGCCCTAGCGCGCGACAATGGAGGCAGTGTGGCGGGGTTTGCCGAAAAGATGAATGCCAAGATGCGGCGGCTTGGTGGCAACAATTCCAATTTTAAAAACCCCAATGGACTTCCAGCCGAGGGTCAATACTCAACAGCACGGGACATGGCCCGTGTGGCTCGGGCGGCCTATTTTAATCCGGCCGTGAGAGAAATGATGCGCACGGTCAACTACACGTTTCGGTTCAACTCCGGTCGAACAACCGCATTGAGAAATACCAACCGCGTGCTGCGCACCTACTCGTTTTGTAACGGAATGAAAACCGGCTACACCGTAAAAAGCGGCCATTGCCTGATTTCAAGCGGATCCTATGGAGGTCGGGATGTGATTGCCATCGTGCTCGGGAGCAACAAAACCAAAGTCTGGCCGGAATCCACGGCGCTTCTGGCCTATGGGCTTGGGCTGAATGCGAATCAGGTTG
>JBGTLQ010000256.1:0-11596 GCA_041744075.1 Terrimicrobiaceae bacterium | reverse complement strand
TCGGTGGCAACCCGCTTGCCTTCAAGGTCCGCGTGAGTCTGGATTGGCGAATCCTCAGGCACAACCAAGACCCAGCGGGTGGGGTTTGCTGTGGCCTTGCTGAAGGGGAGTTCCTCAATCTCAACCACATCCGAGCCATTTTCTGCGATCCAATCCCGTCCGGTGATCCCCGCATCGAGGTGCCCATTTTCCACGTAACGACTGATCTCTTGGGCTCGGAGTAAACGCACTTGAAGTTCAGGATCATCAATGGTCGGACGATAGGAACGTTTGGAGCCTGTGATGGTGAATCCGGCACGCTCAAACAGGGTGAGCGTGCCATCCATCAAGCTGCCCGATGGCAGGCCGAGGGTGAGAGTGGGTTGGGACATGATGGGAGACTAAAATGCAGAGAGACTGTTCGGCGATGGTAAATTTTGGGAAATGGTCAGGGGGCATGGGCATCTCGCCTGTGTGGATTTGGACTGCGAATTTCGCATTAACTTTCAAACGGGCGGGACGCCCGTTCCCCCTGGATCAATTGCGTCAGACCGGTTCTGCATGGAGGAACTGAAGCTCGTAGAGCCGACGATACACCGGGGAGCGGGTGAGCAATTCCGAGTGGGGTCCAATGTCCAAGATCCGGCCATTTTCCATCACCACAATTTTGTCAGCCTTTAGCACGGTGGAGAGACGGTGCGCAATCGCAATCACGGTCCGTCCCTGAGCCAAGCGGTCCAGGGCGGCTTGGATCATCCGTTCGGATTCCGAATCGAGGGCGGAGGTGGCTTCATCAAGGAGAAGCACAGGAGCGCTCTTGAGCAAGGCCCGTGCAATCGATAGCCTCTGTTGCTGGCCCCCTGAAAGAAGGCAACCTTTGTCGCCAACAATGGTGTCATACCCATCGGCTTGAGCCACGATGAAGTCATGCGCATAGGCCAACTTGGCAGCCTCCATGATCTCTTCCTTCGTCGCGTCCAGTCGGCCGTAACGAATGTTCTCGTAGATCGTGTCATGGAAGAGAAAGGTTTCCTGACTCACGATGCCGATCTGCTCTCGCAGGGACGCGAGAGTGATGTCGCGGATATCTTGGCCATCAAGAAGCACTTGCCCGCGTTGAGGGTCATAAAACCGGAGGAGAAGAGACAGGATCGTGGTTTTTCCGGCCCCACTGGAACCAACCAAGGCGAACTGTTTGCCAGCGGGGATATCAAGTGTCAGGTCAGAAATTGCGGGGGTTCCCTCATTGTAAAAAAATTCGATATTTTCCAATCGGATGGCCCCTCTCGCACGGGTGATTTTCTTGGCACCTGGAGCGTCGATGATCGTCGGCTGCTTGCCAAGAAGCTCGAAGATGGCATCAGCGGACGCCAAACATTTTTGCATGAGCATCGGGATACGGCTCAGGGCTTTGACCGGATTATAAAGAAGAAAAATGCCTGCGCAGAGGGCCACAAATCTCGCAAGGCTGATCTCAAAAAAATACACATAGAAAATCGCGAGAACCACGCCAAAGGCCGAGACCGATTCAATGAGGGGCTGCACGATGTCAATGCTTTTGCGCACGCGCATGCTGTTTCGACACTGCGTTGCGCTGGATTTAGCGAACTGCTCCGTTTGGTAATCCTCGCGCGCAAAGGCTTTGATCACACGGATGCCAGCAAAACTTTCCTGAAGAATCACCGCCATGGCCCCAGCCTCATTCTCTTCGGCCCGCCCAGCTTGTCGCACTTTCTTGCCAAAAATAGCAACCGGAATGATGCAAATCGGAAAAAGCACAAGCGTCGTGAGACTGAATTTCCAATCGATCGAAACCAGCACGACCACCCCGGTGAGGACAGCGATGGGATTTTTGACAATATCTCCCGCGATGGTGGTTAATGCATTTTGTGCCATCCGCGTGTCATTCACAACCCGCGAAATCAACCGCCCTGCTTTCGCTTTGTTAAAAAAATCAAGCGACTGTGAAACGAGATGCGAGAAAAGCTCAGTGCGAATATCGCGAAGAACCCGGAAGCTCACCCAAGCCATACAGTAAGAATTCAAATAAACACAAATCCCCCGGGCCACCATCACAGCAGGAATCAACATCGTGATCCAAAGCACGGAACCGATGCCCTCCCCTCCCTCCTGTTTGGCCGCATCAAATATCGCCATCTGGTCCAGCTTGCCCCCCGGCAAAACTTTCTCGGCCACATTTTTGATCACCAGAGGGATCACCCCGCTCAACACGCCCGCCAAAACTCCAAAAAACAACCCCAGCCCAAATCGCTTTTTGTAGGGCTTCAGATACGATCCCAGTCGCAGGTAGGGCTTATAAAAGCGCCGAATCAGCTCGGGAAATGGCAATTTTGGAGGAGGAGGCATGCGGTAGTCCTTTTACTTTTTCGTAATTTGCCAAAGCATGATTACGGCCACAAGAGGGTCTCCTTCGCCGCTAGCGGCAATCAACTTCATAAAATGGCACATGTGACCCGCAAATTTGAGCCAAGGTGGCTTCGATGACAATAGCCTTGTTTGATTTGCTTACCGATGGGGTGTGATTAAAAGTGAGTGAGGTGGATCGGGCGCTCCGCCGCACGATGTGCAATCCTACGCGGCTCCGCCGACACTTTCTCCATCGCGCTCGGAGATCGCGATCCACCCCCGAGCGATCTCCTTAACCTCACCCACATTAATTACACCTTTGCCGATGGGGCACGATTGAATCTGGGTGGGGTCACGGGTATTGTCCTCGTTTTCGAGAGTGATCAATCCACTGGCTTGAGAACCGTCATCCGTAGCCGAGCAGGAGAATCCCCCAGCGCAGATCCACCAATGGCATCAGCGGGAAGCAATTTTCGCCATGATGCCACCCGATTATTTTCACATACCCCTTTCACGCAATCGGATTATACTCCGAAAAATTTCGTATGAGCCTGGTGAAATCCAAACAGCGAGTCGCGGACCACGGGGAGGCATTCACCCCTTTATGGATGGTGGAGGCGGTGCTCGGTCAAGTATTTGGCATTTCCCGAAGCGGCAGCGGCCAAAAAGAATTTTCTTGTTCAAGAAAATCTTCTAAAGCGAACGCATGAAATCCCCAACAGTCGAACAATTTGAAGCACTCCTGACCCAAGCGTGTGACTTACTGACCCAGAAGTGCAAGTCCGGCAAATCGTTCAGTGAGTCCAAACATTTCGAGAATTGTGTGAGAAGAGTCATTCAAGAATTGTTGGTGCACTTCAAGATTTCCGTTGATTTCTCACCCCACCCCTACGGTTTTCCGGACATCGTGCTTGGAAAGTTCGGGGTAGAGGTAAAATTCACCACCAATGACACATGGCGCTCCGTAGCCAACAGCGTATTTGAAAGTTTTCGCAACAAGGATGTGAAGGACATCTACGTTGTGTTCGGAAAAATGGGCGGAAATCCCGCAGTGCGATGGGGGCGCTATGAGGAGTGCGTCATGCATGTAAGAACCTCCCATGTTCCCCGATTCGAAGTGGATATTAACGCCAAAGAATCTTTGTTTACAAAGTTCGGCATTTCGTACGAGGAATTCGTTTCTCTTTCAGAAGAGGGACGCATGCAGCAAGTCCGGAAATACTCCCGATCCCGCTTAAAACCAGGTGAGCGACTCTGGTGGCTTGAGGAAAAACAGGGTGAGGACCACTCGCTACCAATGCAGGTCCAGTTGTTCTCAAATCTTGCCGGCGAGGAGAAACTCAAGATGCGAGCAGAGGCATCACTGTTGTGTCCTCAGATTGTGGGTTCAGGAAGAAACCGCACCAAGTATATCGACCCGATCATGTATCTGTTAACCTACCATGGCATCCTCGCAACACGAGATGTGTTCTCTGCGGGTAGTGCAGCAGGGCCTGAACGGGGGGGAATTTATGTGCAGCGGGCACTCCAAAGAATTGAGTCACAAATGCTGGATGCAGCTCGTTATCTTGAGAGTGCGCTATTTCTCGAATATTGGGGCAAAGACGTTGCTCCGAAAAAAAGGATCAAGAAGTGGCTGGCAATGGCTGACCCTTACGCCAGGCTTGCGAATCCATCATGGAAGCCATCAGATGTCCTCTTTCTTGATTTACCTGAGGCACGCTAGTACCGAATTTGCCACATGCCAGGCAAGTACTGGAGGAACGGCATTGCCAACTTGCCGCTCGATTTGACGTAGACCGGACATAAAGAGGAATTTGTCGGGAAATGATTGGATTCTTGCTGCTTCCCGCATAGATATCCGTCGCGGCAAGCGGTAATGAAACTGAATATTACCGTGGCATTCCGCTCGAATGGTGTAGCCCGGCCTTTCAGCAATCAGCCGCCGATTGCCTTGCTCTGGGCTCATGTTTGCCTCGCTCCAGATGTGATTGATATGTGGAGAGTGGTCCAGAGCCTCCAAATCGCCGATGGCTTCCCGAGCCGTCATCCATGTCGACGCATTTCTCTCTGGAAGTGGCGGAACGAAAGGACGCACTCCGGGGGCTGTGCCAACAAAGAAAACCCTTTCTCTCGATTGAGGCACTCCGTAGTCGGCGGCACGGTAAAGTTGGTAGCTCAACTCGTATCCGAGAGCCTTGAAGTCTGTCACCACTTGATTCAACCAGACTTCGTGACGCAGCAAGGCTTTAACATTCTCTGCCACAAATACCCTTGGCTGCGTGCGCTTGATGGCTTCGATCATTGCTTTATACAAGCCGCTCCTTGTGCCGTTTATGCCAGATCGCTTCCCGTTGACGGAAATGTCCTGACATGGGAATCCGCCCACCAAGACATCTGCCCTTTCCGGCATTGTCTCCAGCAATGTCCAAACATCCCCACGATAGATTCTGCGACCAAGATTCCATTCGTAGGTCTTGCAGGCCTCCCCGTTCAAATCGTTCGCCCAGATAATTTCGAATGGATGGGATTTGTACCGTCGCCCGAAAATCTCAAATCCTCCCTTGAAGCCAAGGTCCATACCTCCACATCCCGAGAACATCGATACTATGGAGAATTTTTTATCAGTTCTGCTCATTACTGCTCTTGCTAGTGCCGATGTGCCACCATACACTCCACCCTCCTCCTTGAGGACGGCGGCTTTGCGAGCTTTGGGTAGCCTGTAGTGATTGGACTTTGCTGTTTTGACTCCCACTTTATCGTGCCAGAGTGCTTCGGCTGATTGTATGAACCAATCTTTCAATGTGCTTCCCGAGAGGAAAAGTTCAGAATAGAGCTTCCGCTTAAATTCAATCGGAACATCAATTACAATTCGACCAGATTCGCCGTGTTGAGCCATTGTTTTATGTAACCTACGTCACATATTGCGCGCAAGTTTTTTCTCCGACAACAATTATTTCGGGCTCGATGTGTGGCATATTGTCTATAGAGCATGCTCCAAGCTGTGATCATTAAGAATCAGGGCTGAACTATCAGTCCTCCAGAGGAATGACGGCGATAGATATGTGCCTCCCCGTGCAGCTTGGTCGCAAAGGAGGAGCCAGGCGAATACCGCAGATGCCCTGATGCGGTCTCGACTCGGATTTTTCTGGGTGGTAGGTTGCTTGCGATGACGGACAAAAACCCAGGATTCCGGACCGAACGTCGCGGAGAAACAACGATTGTTGTCCTGAGTGGGGTTTTGGATGCAGAGGCTGTTTCGGAGAGTTGGGGTAAGGCGACGGCATTGCCGGATTCTCCACTGAAAGTGGATGCTTCCGAAGTGGACGCCTGTGACGGGGCCGGGCTGGCTTTGCTCCATTTGTTGACTTCGCGCAAAAATACAGAGTTAACCGGGTTAAAGCCGGAAATCCAGAGACTCTTGGCTCCGTTTCAGGGAGAAAAAACTGAAAAAAACGCTCCGTCCGAAAAACCCAAACGGATGGGCCCCATTGAAAATCTTGGACAACTTGCTTCGGGGTTTTTTGCAGATTTGTCGGAGATTGTGGCCTTTCTTGGAAAAACCGTGGCCACATTTTTAGAATGCTGCCGAAAGCCTTCCCTGATTCGCTGGACGGACCTGTGGGTGGTGGCCGAGCGGGCGGGGGTGAATGCGCTGCTGATTGTGGGACTGATCTCGTTCCTCACGGGGATGATCCTGGCCTTTCAAGCGGCGACGGCCTTGCGTCAGTTTGGCGTCGAAATTTTTGTGGTGAATCTTGTGTCTCTGGCGATGCTGCGCGAGATGGGGGTCATCATGACAGGCGTCGTGCTCGCGGGACGCTCCGGCTCGGCCTTTGCTGCGGAGATTGGCACCATGAAAATCAATGAGGAAGTCAGTGCGCTGGAAACAATGGGACTTGATCCTGTGCGGTTTTTGGTAATTCCGCGCGTGTTGGCGGGAATTCTGATCATGCCTTTTCTAACAATTTATGCGGATATCATGGGAGTGGCGGGCGGATTTTTGGTGATGAGGCTGGAGGGATATCCCCTGCCTGCGCTTTGGAATCAATTGGTGGGGGCTGTCTCCACCAACGACCTCCTCTCGGGTTTGATCAAGTCCTTTTTCTTTGGGTTTTTGGTGGCGGGGATCGGGTGCCTGCGCGGCTTGCAAACACGCTCCGGGCCAAGTGCTGTCGGTGAATCAACCACCCGCTCAGTGGTAAGTGGCATTTTTCTGATTGTGGTCGCTGACGCCATCTTTGCCGTGGTTTTCTATGTGTTGAAATTCTGATGAAAAAAACCACACCATCCGTCAGAGTTGAAAACCTCACGGCCGCTTATGGCCCGACGGTGATTCTTGAACACGTGAATTTTGAGGTTCAACCCGGCGAAGTCTTTGTGGTTCTTGGGGGATCAGGGTGCGGAAAAAGCACGCTTCTGAAACAAATGATTGGGTTGATTCCACCGGCGGCCGGGGAAATTTTTATTGAAGGCGAAAATCTCGATAAGGCCTCCGGTTCTGAACGATTGGCGGTTTTGCGCAAGTTCGGGGTGATGTTTCAATCGGGGGCGCTTTTTGGTTCTATGACGCTTTCCGAAAATGTCGAGTTGGCCTTGGAGGAATTCACGGATCTGCCACGAGAGGCCAGGCGGGAAATTGCGGCCATGAAATTGGAACTCGTGGGATTGGAAGATGCCCTGCAAAAGCTTCCCTCCGAGGTCAGCGGGGGCATGCAGAAGCGCGCCGCGATTGCACGCGCGATGGCCATGGACCCCGGCCTTCTCTTTCTCGACGAGCCTTCGGCGGGTTTGGATCCCGTGACATCAGCGGACCTCGATGCCCTGATTCTAAGGCTTCGTGACAACGTGGGTGTCACATTTGTGGTTGTCACCCACGAATTGGCCAGTATTTATGCGATAGCGGACCGCGCCATCATGCTCGACAAAAGCACCAAAGGAATTATCGCCGATGGAGCCCCCGCCGAATTACGAGACCACTCCGAAAACCCTCTCGTCCGAGCTTTCTTCCAACGCAAACCACAAACCTCATGAGCGCCCAACCCAATTATTTTCGTCTCGGGCTTTTTGTGATCTTGGGAATCATGCTCATTCTTGGAGGGCTTCTGGTTTTTGGAGGGGGCCAAATGTTTCGTCCCAAAGCGTATGCGGAAACCTATGTGAACGGTTCAGTCCAAGGCGTGGACATTGGGTCGGGGGTCAAGTTCCGGGGGGTTCAAATTGGGCGTGTCGTAGAAATCGATTTTGCCTTCAACCGGTATGACAAAGACAACCTGGACCAGGCGCAGAACTACGTGGTGCTAATCATGGAGATTGACCGTGAGATTGCGCCGGGGATTTTTAACCCCGCTGCCAAAGAGGCCTTGGAGCAAAATATCGCCGAGGGTCTGCGCGTGCGGATCGAACCCCAAGGGATCACAGGATTAAACTACCTCGATTTTGGCTACATCGACCCTGAGAGGTTTCCAGCGCTTCAAGTGGCATGGAAACCCGAATTTTTTTACATCCCCTACGCCCCCGGCGAAATTACGAATGTTTTGGATTCCATCAATAACATCATGCGGGAAGTGGAAAAATTTAATTTGCAGGGATTTTCTGAAAATGCGGTCAGCCTGCTTGAAAACCTGAACAAATCCGTTGTCGAAGCGCAGATCGGAGAAATCAGCAATCAACTCAAAACCCTGCTGTCAGAATTCACTGCTGCCATTGAAGCAGCCAACGTGGACGCACTGAGCACCGACGCTCAGAAGCTGCTCACCGGTCTCGATGAAAGCAATACCAAGCTGGATGCTCTTCTCAGCGGGCTGACCCGAAGCAATGCCAGCCTCGAAAAAATCCTCAAAAATATCGAGCCATCAACCCGTCTGGATTCGTCTGAGATAAAAGCGATTGTCGCCAACTCAGCCGAAATCACCGAGAACCTGCTTCTGCTAAGTCAGGAGGTCAAAAAGCGTCCGTCCCTCCTGTTGTGGGGCAGTCCAAAACCAGATAAAGCAGACAGATCGGAAGACTCCTCAGAGCCTGAAAGAGCCCCCGCTTCCCGCTCAATACCCACTGGAAATCCTGCAAGAAGGTAAGTCACGTCCATGCCTACTTGCGAATCCAGCGTGTCCCTAACGACACCCCATACTGAAACTTCCGGGCATGTTCTCGGATCACAAATGGCAGGTCTTTAGAAAACTCGAGGTCAAAATGAGGTGAGAGCAAATCTGTGAGGTCCTCAAGGCCCGGTCGTTCCAGTCCCAACCAAAGTTCCGGAGGGGTGTAGTCCTCCAGCCAAGTAAATGGGGTCGTGAGCAGAAGCTGCCCGCCAGATTTGACAAGAGTCGGCAATCGGTCCAAAAACTTTTGCGGTTGCGGGAGCCGACAAATCAGATTGGCGGCAAGCACCACATCAAATCCCTCGAGATCAGTGTCCAGTGCCGTCGCGTCTCCCACGGCAAACCGGGTTCGCGAGCGGTCAATGCCGGCAGGCACACGTGCCGTGAATGGTTGCAATCGACCCGCCTCCACAAGAGCGGCCGATTCGATATCTCCACTTTCAGCAAGGACCGAAGCCGCGTTGATAAACCCTCGGGAATAATCAACCCCAAGAACCGAGGGGCAGTGACGTGCCAACTCAAAACAGGCACCCCCCACCGCACAACCGACATCCAAGGCCCTGGCATCGGGTCCCAGAAGAGACGGATCAATCAGCTCACTCACGCTGCGCTGGGCAAATCCCACAGCCTCATGCGGGCCGGGAAGGCCACCGAAGGTTTCTTCGGCATTTCCAAAATGCAGGAGCAGGTATTCGCGAAGGAGACTGTCGGACTCGTATGGGTTCATCGGGAAAAGCAAAGCCTAAATTGGCCCGTTTGCAAATCCCTGTTCAAAATCAATGCTAGGGCGAGGCAGTCCCTTGCCCGCTGGTTTTTTCTCCTCCCTCTCCACTCCGAACCTTTGCAATTTTTCTGCTCATCTATGCCGACTCATAGGGGGGTGGTCGATGGCCCCATTTCCTCTCTTGCGTTACGGATACCACATAACAGCTCTTGCAGGACGACGTTTTTGAGATCACTTTGGCGCATCTGTTAAGAACCCTCCGATGACAACAAAAATCAATCCCTTGGCCAATCGAAGTGTATGATTAGTGTATAATTTTACAAATTCCCTCTGTAAGTTTACTTTGTCATTACATTCACCACCCATGAACTCCCCCCAACACACCAACAACGAGAAGCGAGGCTCTGGATTTCTCACGTCAATTCTTCGCAGGGACCCCTTCTCAAATCTGGAGCGGACCATGGCGAGTGGGAAAGCCCCGGCATTTTCCCTCATTGAGTTGCTCTCGGTGATGAGCATTATTATGGTTCTCATGTCGCTGGCCGTTCCCGCCATAAACGGGATCACCAAAGGCCGAGCCCTCAGCCATGCCATCGATAAAGCTTGGAGTGCAACATCCTATGCCCGGCAAACCGCAATTGCCACGGGTTTGCCTGTGGCCCTGATCCTGACCAAGAACCGTCAGGGAACAGACCCTCTCAAATCTGATGCGTTTCTATCCCTCAAGGCCCAAGTGTCATCCGATGCTTCTGGCACGAGGGTCTGGAACTGGGCTCCTTCAGGCACTTGGCAGAAATTGCCACATGGTGTGCAAATTCTCGACCGCGCCAACGAAAGCGATGCGCACAGCTTCTACGAACTCACTTCCCAGCCCGCAAGCTCCAGTTATGCCATCCTGGGCAACTCGGTGCCCAAACTTGAGGGGGAAAGTATTGCAGACTTTGTGTTTGTGGTTTTTCGGCCCGATGGAAGTGTGGATTCGCCATCACATGTTCCCTTCATGGAATTCAAACGCCTGCATTCCGATGTTCAAACCAGCGACTCCGCTCTGATCCTCAGTCGGGAGACCGGCAGAACTCGGATGGTGCGCTATAACTAGGCCAACAGGCATGATGAAGGTTTCGCGTCGGCCACTCGCCCGGGCATTCACATTGGTCGAAATTGTCTTAGCGGTGGGAATCTTTGCTTTTGCGATCATCGGCGTCGTGTTCCTGCTCGGGACGGGCCTAAAAATCTCCGCAGAAGTCCAACGGGACTCCGCCCTTTCCTCGGCCCTCATGACAGCCGCCTCCCTTCTAAGGACCAGCACTCCACC
Organism: Terrimicrobiaceae bacterium; assembly: GCA_041744075.1. Taxonomy (GTDB): domain Bacteria; phylum Verrucomicrobiota; class Verrucomicrobiia; order Chthoniobacterales; family Terrimicrobiaceae; genus JAJTZA01. The sequence goes on along the minus strand of JBGTLQ010000256.1, from coordinate 1,110 downwards.
TCCAAATGTGCTATTTTTTGACCAGACCGGTTCCCTCACCCCATCAACAACAAATGCCCACTATCAATTCGCGATGACCAACGCGAGTTCGCCCTCCACCCTTTCGCAAGTGGATCTTTTTTCCATCACAGTCACAGCGCCCTATCCATCAACGAATTCCGTGGGGAATTTTTTGGTGAGCCGAGAAAAATGAAAACCAAACGTTTTCAAACATCTGTTTTCGTTAAGTCAGGTTTCACGCTTATTGAGGTGATGGTGGCCGGTGCCATCTTCTTGATTCTCGTTGTGCTTCTCGCGTCGGTGGTGCATTCGTCCACCTCACTTTCTTCCCAAGCCACGGCTCGCTTGGAGGCTGTGAGATTGACCCGGGAAATTTTGGCCCTCTTTAATCGCGATCTTGCGGAGGCGGCCATGACACGCCCCGCCCTTGGAACCAATGTTCCCCTGCAGTTTTTAGTGAATCCTGACAATGCCTTTGTGGGGCCGGAATTTAAAAACCCCTCTTCCATTTTTTGGCAATCCACTATGGCGCGCGACCACGTGGCAGGCAATGTGGCGGTGGTTGGCTATTTTGTGCAGCGTCCGTCGAGCAACCAATCTCAATTACGCCGTGCTTTTCTGCAACCGCAGGATTCTTTGTATCGCCTCTATGATTCGAGCAATAATTGGATTTCCAGTAACGTCGTGGGTGCTTTTGCCTCACCGTCCGGTCCCCCATCCACAGCAAATAGCGACCAAGGCTGGGTGGCAGATGGTGTCTTAGGTTTGTGGATTCGTTGCCTTGATGCCAATGGAAGTGTGATCTCCAATGATGGGGCAGGATCGCCAAGGGGATACGCATTTGATTCCAGACGCGGCTTCCGTTCGGGCACGGGCACCAATCAATTGATTTATGCCACTTTTAATGCCTACCCGGCGTTCGTGGATGTGGGGCTTGTTTGTGTTTCTCCCCGCGACGTTCATCGCATTGATTCTTTCCCCGCCTTTACCGCCACCTCCCCGGATAATATGGAGACAGAAATGGCCGCTTTCCTTACCTCATTTAATTCCGCCAACCCCCGCGTCAAGTCAGGTGTCTCGATCCTTCGTCGGTTCCCCTTGAATCGCTCC
>JBGTLQ010000255.1:0-6258 GCA_041744075.1 Terrimicrobiaceae bacterium | reverse complement strand
GTATCGATTTAAACCCACCAAGCCCAATAACAAAAAATCGCTACAAATGTCGACGATTTCGACGAAGCGTCAGGAGGTGATGTTGTCTAAAAGCGCCTTGTCCGTGACTTCGACCAACCCCTTGAGAAATCGAATGGCCTTTGCGAGATCATCCCTCCTCACCGCGTGAGCTTTAGGTGGCCCGCCTGCGTCATCCTCCTTGGAACGATGGACAATGGCGCCCCGTATACCGAGCAACTCGTCCAGCTTCTTCTTGGCCGTTGCGCTCTCGTATCCTGGCCACTTCCAGTGTTTCGTCACGTCCACTCCAACATAGTCAATGAAGATCTTACGGGTCTTGTCGGAAGCCGGGTTATTAAAACGCTTCAATTCTTCCTCCAGTCGCGCTCGCATGAACTTGCCTGTGTGGGTTCCCTCCACCACCTGGGAATTGCGCGAGACTTCCTCATAAACCCTGTCCTCAACGAACGTCTCCCATGCGGTGAGTGCCATGACCAGGCCTGCACGTTTGAGAACTTCGGCGTTCTTTGGTGGTGGCTTTGTCTGACTGTCGAAGTGGGTCAATAGATCCTCCGCATCCCGGATTGAGACATCAAATAACTCGCGTGCCTTCGACATTGCGGTTTTCTTAACAAACCTGCCACCCGAGCCAAGCCAGGATAACGGTGGCGGGATTTTTTACGCTCAACCCATCCCCCTCTTGAAAAACCGGGAGGTTCTTCAACAGGCCGAACGAACACCGCCTTAACCAGCCAAAATGTTGAAAAACTCTTGAAGGATTGAGAATCTGTTAACCAGATTCTCAACTAATGCCGCCTGAACCCAACACCGCTGACGTCAGATAAATATTGACAATCCAATGGGTTGCCCTTAGACAAATTCATTACTTCGTTTCCCCGAGTTGGGGAATCTCTGCACCGAACCCCCTCTGCGGGGGACCTCCGATAGGAGTGTTGAGGCCCAGTGGGCGAGATTCGGCTGTTCCCCATGGGAACTTAGCACGTGGCTCAATTAGTCAGCCGCTGCAAACGCGTTAAAACTAGTCAAATCAATACGAACCACCACCACACATGAAACCATCCACTATGTCCATCATCGACCGCCTTGAAGCCGCCCGCCCTGGGTTTCTCCTTACCCATTCCGACATGCCGGGGTGGTCCGTCTCCGCCACCGACCCCGCCGGGATGGAGCAGTGGCTTGAGACCATCGAGTCCACCAACGAATTCAACCGCACGGGGTCCACAACCTTCCGCGCCCCCCGCTCTCGCCCGAAGACTACCCTGATTTCGCCGCGCCCCAAAAACTACGACTGATTGGTCGAATTCCGTCGAGCGATCCGGCTGCTATTGAAAAACTGAGGGCCGGGGAGTCCGAACTCTTAACGAGTTTAGGCTCCCCGACCCCAGCAAATCGGGCGGCATGCCTGTGGAACCACGATTCCAACTCCGCCCTCCACCCCTTGCCATGAATGAGCCGGGCCAGATGCAGGTTGTCGCCGAGAACCTCGCCTTTGGACATCTGCGAAACCTGCTCCCAATCCTTGCCAAGGATATACGTCGCATTATTGCGCTCAATGCTTTCCATAACGACAAAGCCCCTGCTTTTGAAACAGAAGGTGACGTAGCGATTAAACCCTCCCTCACCCACCACAACCAAATCTGGATCAAAATTGTGGATATTGTGAAGCTTCCGGGTCGCTACACTGCGGTGGAGATCGCTGCGAAGGTTACGAACCGTTGCTTCAAGCATTGGCTGAAGTTCAGTCCATGAAGTCCCCGGAGGTAACAGCCTGGCTAAGACCCAGAAAAAACCCGGCTTTCGGCCAAAACTCCGATGCAGAATAATCCTTTCGGCACTTTAACCGAACCCCGAAATGCTGACACGAGCTGGTAATTGCCAAGACGTGTTCCACCAACTGTCTGGCGACCGATGAACGGCGCATCGCCTTTGATACGTACAAATGCGCGATGTGAACCCACCCCGAGGAAACCCTGGTGGCCACACCATTCGGGTGTAAAGCGGCATGGATCCCATCCCTCCTCGCGAAATCCGAAAATGCACCCTCCGGGAAAAACCCAGCGATTTACGTTCGGGACCCCAAAGCGACAACCTCTTCATCCCGACATCTTCATCCACTCTTCCTCCCGCATCAGGTGGATACGGACGCGTCGAAAGATAAAAGCGCCTTCGGTCACCTGATCCGCCCAGGATCGGCTCAGATCAGGACTGGAAGCCCGTCGAAAAAGATTGTCGCAGTAAATCCCCCAACGATCCGCCAACGCCTTGCGGCAATACCCGGCCATGAACTCCGCCTGTCCGTAGCGGACGGTGATACCCAGCACGGAGCCCTCATCAGATTCGATTAGGAAAATGCTCTCGGATGCGATGTCGCGGGTCCCGCGGCCTTGGAAATGAAAAATATCAGTCATTACTCTTATCACGCCGTTTAGCCCCCGGGTGTACAGGCGGAATCTTCCGATTGTCGGAATCTCTCTGAAAACCACGGCTTTTCTCAGCAGCAACTGTACAACTTGCCAATTTGCACGGTCATTAAGGAGAAGGGCACCACACCCACTCCATCGATGACGAAACACCACAAATCCCCACACACACCGACCAAGCTGATCTGGTTGACCGACCTTCATCTTGATCGCGCCACTGGCGAAGATCGCACCCGCCTTTTAACCGAACTCTCCAACAGGGATTATGATGCAGCCGTGATTTGTGGTGACACAGGAACGGCGGCCAACGTCTGCGACCTACTCGAATCCCTCGCCGCAGCATGTCATCCGAGACGGTTGTATTTCGTTTTGGGCAATCACGATTTCTACTTTGCGGCGATGTCGCAGACTTACGACCGAGTCGCCAGCCTCTGCAGATCCGTCCCGAATCTTCGGCACCTTCAGGATACCGGTCCGATTTCGCTGGATCGCCATACGGCATTGGTCGGCCATCACGGCTGGGCCGACGCCCGATGTGGGTGGGGAAGAAGTACCGTCGTCAACAGCCCTGACCATTGGCAAATTCCTGACTTCCGCAAACTTTCGCATGACGAGCGTTACCGGAAAATGGAACAGTTAGGCTGCCAATCTGCCAGTGCGATCCGAACCCACCTTGTCTCCGCACTCCGCTACCACAGGCACGTCGTAGTCGCCACTCATATACCAGCTTTCCGAACATCCGCGCTATTCGATGGCAAGCCGTGTGGGCCCTGTCACCAGCCCCATTTTGTCAACCTTTCCGTCGGCGCGATGCTGATTGGAATCGCTCGAAAGAATAACGAAAAACGGCTTACTGTCCTCAGCGGTCACACCCACCACTTGAAGACCGACCCGATTTTAACGAATCTCCATTCCCATGTGGGCGGAGCCCGGACAGGCATCCCAGAAGTTCAGGGAACACTGGAGCTCTAAACGAAGAAGATTTCTGATTTACCGCGCCAAGGCGGTTTCGTGTCATCGCACCAATGATTTTTCAATCATCGGCGCCGCAATCCCAGATCGGTCTGGGACATGCAAAACAAGCATCAACATAACAACAAGAAGGGCTCGAAGATTTTTTTGAGCGGCAACAAGGGAGAATTGGAACAGGTCGCGAATCAACTCGATGATCTGGCAAGCCGGAAACTGAGAGACGGCCGCCTCAATGGTAAACTCTGCGGATACGAGGCAGACCTCCGACAGGAATCTATACTACTCGCTCTTGAGTGGTATGTCCGGAACCATCCTCAAGATTCAATGAACGACGGTGGAACGGAGTGGAATGCTCCAAAGGAACTGGCAATTGCAATGAAATACGCCCGACTTCGTTTGATCGAAAAACTGAATAAACAACCGCAAGGAGACAGCCCCCCTTCCGAAGCTGACTTTGGAGTGGTCAAACATCTTTCCGATGAACATGAACACGAATGGCCAGAGCACCGCGCCCGTGGTGTGGTTAGTGAAAGCATCTCTCAGGCTCTGAAGGGTGGCCTAATCAGTCCAAGAAACGCACTCGTCGCGCGAATGGTCATCTGCAAGGGAGAAGAGGCGATCGTGGTCGCCAAGCAACTCGGAGTCCACCGTAGCGCAATCTATCAACACATTAGCAAAGTCAAACGTGTCATAGCACCTCTGGTGAAGGACATCGAAGTGCCGTATTGCGACTGGGATGAATAGTCCGCAGCCCAAAAATGCCAGCGGACTTGCGGGACGGGCCTGGCCATTTTGCGGATTTCCCGTGAAATTTGGTGTTTCTTTACTCCGAATAGGCCGCAGCATTGTCAATGCTCGGGAAATGTCGCGGACCGCCCGATCAAGCTCGCAGATCATGGTGGGAAATCTTCGCACCCAAAATGCTGGACTGTCCAAGGGGGCGGCCCTTGCGGAAGGGAATCATTGAGCAGATCTAATTCAATTCCGCGGGTTCCACGAGGCACGTTTATTTTCCTCCGATGATATTTCGTAAATTGCGACTATGAGGAAAAAAGAAACATTTTTGGGCGCTATTTTCCGCTCGAACGAAAAGAAACTATCGGCTCTGGCCCCCGATTTACACGCTGGATTCATTAATTTTGCGGTCAAAATTTGAGAAAACGCCTCGAAATTGAAATTATTTTTCGACCACTAAACCATTGAGCTTTAGATGTTTGCGCGCATTTTTGAGCGATTCTTCGCCTGAAGATCAGGCAAAATCGATATTCGAGATTGTCGAAACATTAAGCTGGAGGGACAAAAAGGAGTATCATGGACACTCCATCATACAAAAAGAAAACTAGCGCTGCAAACAGCGATCCCTACGTCAAACGCCAAGCTGAATACGACCGTCAACTCGCCGAAGCATATCGGAAGTGGACGGATCCCATGAGCAGCGCGGAGTTGCAAGAGTTGAAAGACCACAAAGTCGACAAGTCCCAGATTAGCTACGTGGTCAAGGGAGTTTCCGCGAAGGACGCTGCGGAATGGTCGGCCGCCAGTTACGAGACGGATTACGCGGCGATTATCGATGGCGAGGACGAAAGCGAGCTTGGGCATCCCGCCAAGCTGGATGCAGTAGATGCGGTCCGGCATTTGATCGCGGAACTCATGACCCATGGCAACCCCCGCCTCACTCTTGAATGCCTGGCGCTCGTTTTTGGACTTTGGGGCAACCTGGGCGACTCGCTGACCGACATCGGCAACCGCCATGGGGTCAGCCCACAGGCTGTCAGCGAACGCTGTATCGCGCTTTGCAAGAAATTCGGCACTCCGGTGCCGGGAGGGATGCACTCCAAGAAGGCCAAGAATTCCACGAAACCCGGTAAGAAGCGCAAGAAATGAGCCCTCTCGCAAACAACAACCCGAACACCTGTTTCACACTCATCCCGCACGGCCTGCGCTTCGACACCAAGCCGACTTTCGATGAGTGGCTCGCCATCGGTAGCGACCTCAAGCAGGTCGGCCGATCCAACAGTTTCCAGCTTGGCGACTGGCTCAACTTTGGCAAAGCGACGTGGGGCGACAAATACACAGAAGGCATGGTCCTCACTGACCGTGCTTATAAGACGCTCGCTAACTACGCGTATATCGCGTCCAACGTGAACCAATCCATCCGTGAACCGAGCCTCGACCATGAACACCATGCTGCAGTGGCAATGCTAGACCCCTTGGAGCAGAAGCGATGGCTAGATATTGCAGTACGCCACGATCTCTCTGTGGTCCGTCTGCGCATGTCGATTAAACTTGACCGAATCGTCTCCGCTGAAGAAGCGAAGAGTAAATCGGCGGACCGCCGCCAGGTCACCTATCTCGCGATGATTGATGATCTCTTCCGGTTGTGGCGCAAAGAGAACAAGCAATTGCCCGTGGCGAAATGGGACGTGAATCGGCGCCGGGCTCTCAAGCGGGATTTTGGTCGCTTGAAGGAAATCTTCGACGCGCTCGACTAGTCACCCCTGCCATCATGATGCATGGGCCACCCCCGCATCAGCTCCAATTTATCATGACCAAACTTTACTGGATTGTCTGCGAAGACCGGAATAGCACCATTTACGAGGGGCGCTATCAGGGGCGCACGCGTGCTGCGGCTATCAAATTTCTCAAGGCCACGCTCGGGCGGAGCAGTCTAAAGAATTTGGTGTTCACCATCACCGAAATCCCCGTGCCGCTGATTCGCGAGATTGTCATGGAGGTGCTGGAAACACTGCAATGGGATGTCAAGAACTGCGATCGCCGGCCCGATGGCAAACCCACCTTCGACAGTCAGTCCAGAGCAGCCGACGATGACGTACTGGTCAGGAGC
>JBGTLQ010000254.1:0-1842 GCA_041744075.1 Terrimicrobiaceae bacterium | reverse complement strand
TGACCCGCAAGCCACCAAAGGCGTAAACTGAGGTGAATCCTGCCGCCCACCTGACCCGTTCACACGAGCGAGTTCCAAACAAAGTGATATGCTTTTCATGATGCCCTTCCTGCCTATACCCTCAATTAAAACACCTTGGGCGTCAATCAACAAAGGCGTAAAGTGCTCTTAGCAGGATACTTATGCAGCATTTATCATGCCAATACACAGTTTATCGCGTCATTAACCGGTTCAAAATGGCGAATTTTGGTGATGTATTCTGCATGTCAATGGTATAGGGATTCTTTTACTTGCATTTCTGTTCGCCACACTCGGCATTATCTTCCAAACTCCTCATCCCTTTACCTCAAATGTCCCATTGTCCCCCTGTGCTTAATCGTCCCCGAGAACGCCCATTTCCTTTGCGTGTTATGCCGCTTCTCAGATCCACCCCACTCGGCTTAATCTACGGCCTCCTTTTTTGCTCTGTTTTGATCGGCCTTCCCAGTGCAACAACTGCCCAAGATGTCCCCGAGCCCATCCCAACCGTGGATCCTTCTGCGCCGTTGGAAATTCCGGCTCCCCCGTCGCCATCAATCCCTGTTGCCGCGCCTCCGATCCGGCAGCTTGGTAATTCGCGCGATCCGGTGCGCCTACAGCTGCCCAATAACGATATTCGCACGATTCTCAGCCTTTACGAAAAGTTAATCGGCAAAGGCGTGATTTATGACAACAACGTGCAGGGCACGGTGAGCATCATGGTCGATGGCGAGGTCGCGCGTGAGGATGCGATTCGCATTATTGAGACAACGCTGATCATGAATGGTTTCTCCATCGTCGCCGATGAAGAAAATTTCGTCCGTGTGGTGGGTGTGGGAAAAAATCCCCGCTCGGCTGGGGTTTCCTTGTTTACTGATCTTCGCGAATTACCTGAAAACGAAACCATTATCAGTTTTTTGTATCGACTCCAATACCTGGCACCCGGTGAAGCCCAGGCAACGCTTTCCCAGTATTTCCCACCGCAACCCTTCCCCACTGTCGTCCCCATGGAACGCAGCATGGCAGTCCTGCTCACCGAAAACACGTCCATGGTCCGTTCGGCCATTCGTTTGCTGAGTCAAATTGATACCCCACCCGCTGAGGTGGTGAGTGAGTTCGTAACGGTCAACCGCGCGGACGTCACCAAAGTCGTCGAATTCATCGATAAAATTCTGGAAAGAAATCAGCAAACGGCAGGAACCACTCCCACAGGACGGGGATCTTCTCCCGCCACACCGCCCCCACCACAGGATGGAGGGGAGGCTCCAGCGCCAGGAAGCCCTGAAGCCGTCTCCAGCGTGCTCTCCGAAGATACAATTCTGGCCGGGAAAGTGAAAATTACCGCCGATGTTCGCACCAACCGCATCCACATCGTCTCCCGCCCCGTCAACCTGCCCTTTCTGCGCCGTCTGATTGCAGATTTGGATGCCAATATTGAATTTGCCCAGCCGGCGACCCGCGAGCTGCGATACGTTGCAGCTGCGGATATTTTCCCGATTCTAGTGCAGGCACTCACGGAACCTGGCTTGGAGCCGATCACCGATCAGGCCGCCGGAAATCAGACTCAGCAGCCAAACCAACAACCAGGCGGCGGAGGAGGTGGCGGCAGTGGCTCCGGCAACTTCTCCTTTTCTGAAGAGCTCAGCACCATTCCCGCCGACACCACCCCGGAAGCGGTGACCATCGGCAGCACAAGGCTCATTGCCGACAAACGCGTCAATGCCATCATCGTGCTCGGCAACCGCGAGGTGCAGGACAAAGTTTTTTCGCTGATCGACAAGATGGATATCAAGGCCCCTCAGGTGCTGATCCAGACCATCATCG
>JBGTLQ010000253.1:0-8797 GCA_041744075.1 Terrimicrobiaceae bacterium | reverse complement strand
CCATCCTCGGTGACGTCGGCCGCCTCCACAACACACCAGTCCAGCTCCCCGAGAAAACCATAACGGACTGACTGGGGCAGCGTGGAAAGGTGCATGTCAAAGAACCGGGTTCGTCCCGAGTTGATGGCTTGGCGAAGGTATTTGTTCGATTGATACGGGGTTCTCCACGAAATGGCATCGGCCCGTGCCAGACGACCATCGAGGGAGTCACCCGTGGAGGCACCGGTCACAACTCCAATCTTGAGGGAACGCCCCCCGGCATGTTCTCTCTCTGCGCGTTCGGCGAGAGCTGAAGGGATAGCCTTGGCGGCACCGGCTGGTGTGAAACCGCTGAAGCCGATGGCGTCACCATCGTTGATTAATGCGGCTGCGTCTTCGGCGGAGAGGAGTGGGAATGACATATTAGGTTTACAGTTCAGTGAGTTTTTCGACCTGGGGATGTGGGATCACTTTTTTTCGCAACCCCGGACCTTCGATGCGCAAATTGCCGACCGGATCCAGACCAAGGAAAACACCCTCCACGGATTCTTCGTCATGCAAGTCGAGACGAACGGGACACTTCTGCCATCGGTCATTCAGCGAATTGATCACCAACGCCAACCCGCGGGCCGGAAGATCAGCGTGGGCCTCGGCGATGGCGTCGAGACAAAGGACAAGCAATTCCATCAGAGAGGGTGGATTTTCCAACACATCCTTCAGGCGAGTGGCTGTTTGCTTCAGCCCCGGGTCAACCTCCCACGGTTGGTTTTGAAGATTGATCCCCAGTCCAACGGTGAGAGTTCCGCGGGTTCCCTGCTCGATGAGAAGGCCGCCCACTTTTTTTGAACCGGCCATGAGATCATTTGGCCAACGCAGGCGAGCACCCGACACTTCGAGTTTCTCCAGTACGTGAAGGAGGTGCAGCCCCACAGCCAGGGAAAAGCCTCCCCAGGCCGAAAGGTTCCCATCAGCGGGCACAACTGCGGAAAGCCAGAGACCGCCCTGCCCCGAACAAAAAGACCGTCCAAAACGTCCACGTCCGTCGGTCTGTTGGGTTGTGATCACAGCTGACCATGCGGGAAGGCCAGCAGCCAAGTCGTTGGTGGACGAAACGACCTCATGTGTCTGAACCCGCCACCCGGCGGTACCAGCCACAAACATTTTTGCAAGAGGTTCTGAATTTTCCATGACGCGGCTATCTGAGGGTCGCGATGTAATAGCCGGCAATCACTGCGGTCCCGATCACTCCAGCCACGTTCGGCCCCATGGCATGCATCAACAAAAAGTTGGTTGGGTCGGCCCGCTGACCTTCCACCTGGGAAACCCGGGCAGCCATGGGCACGGCCGAAACGCCAGCAGAGCCAATGAGGGGGTTGATTTTTTCAGGAAGAAAGAGATTCAGGATTTTTGCCATAATCACTCCTGAGGCGGTGGAGACACTGAAGGCCACAACACCTAAACCAAGAATCATAAGGGTTTCCGGTTTAAGGAAACGTTCTCCTGTCATCGTGATTCCCACCGAAGTCCCAAGAAAAATCGTGATCACATTGATGATTTCATTCTGAGAGGCTTTGACAAGACGGTCGGTCACTCCGCATTCGCGTAAAAAATTCCCGAGCATAAGCATACCAATCAAGGATGCCGCCGCCGGAACCAAAAGAATACAGAAGACGGTGACGACCAACGCAAAAACGAGCTTCTCCAATTTGCCGACATGGCGGAGGGATTTCATTCGGATCCGACGCTCGGGCATCGTGGTGAGTGCGCGCATGATGGGCGGTTGGATCATCGGGACAAGCGCCATGTAACTGTAGGCTGCGACCGCAATGGCTGGCAGCAGATGCGGGGCAAGTTTGGCTGAGAGGAAGATTGCGGTTGGGCCGTCCGCACCACCAATGATGGCAATCGAGGCGCTTTCACCGGCAGAGAATCCGAAAAAGCTTGCGGCAAGAAAGGTCATGGCAACTCCCAATTGCGCAGCAGCCCCTAAGAGAAGCGTGATTGGTCTGGCCAGCAAAGGGCCAAAATCCGTGAGGGCTCCAACGCCTAGGAAAATGAGAGGCGGAAAAATTTCCCACTCGATTCCGCGTGAGATGTAATAAAATAACCCGCCCGGCTCAGTGCTAAAGATGGTGGCCAACTTTTGCCCCACGTGAAGGGATTCCCCTGGGAGCACGGTTAACTCCGTGATTTGACCATGAGATGGCGCCAGAAACTCAACGGGTTCCGGTTTTTCCGGGTCGGCACTTTGCAAAGTGGCAAGGAGATCTCCTTCGTTGACCACAGTCCCCGGTGCTACGTGCCATGCCAACACACTTCCGCTCATCGTGCTCAGCACGGGGCCAGGAGGTTCATTGGTTAGAGCAGGAGCAGGGAGATTCGCCAACAACGCCCCGAAAGCAATGGGCACAAGCAACAAAGGTTCAAATCCCTTATAAACCGCCAGATAAAAAAGCACCAAACACACAACCCACATCACGGGCATCTGCCAAGTGATGTCAGGAAATCCCGTGAGAGTGAAAAAATCTAGAAAGTCTTTAAGCATAGAGAGGTTTAACGGAACGTATGGGATTGGAAGATCTGACGTCGTCCCTCCACCGACCAAGCATGGAGTTGGAGGTTCTGGACGGGTTCGACATGAAGGATTCTATGCGGAGATTTCAGCGTGACGTGAATTGCAGCGGCGATGACGGCTCGGATCTCCGCAGGGACTCCTTCAGCCACCACGGTCGCGGGAGCTTGCGGGGAAGGGGCCGTCGTTGCAGGTTTTTTTGAGCTGGGGAAAAACGAAAGCAACCTGGCTACCAGCGCTACAAGGATGGCCAGTCCACATAATGACGTGAGAACAATCATCACCCCCACAGTCTGGTAACTGAGGTTGGTGAAAAACTCCATGCGAGCGGTCACCGACTCACTGGCCAATGGGAGAAGGAAACTCATTGTAGAGAAACAAGCACTTGGCCCTCCTCCACAGAATCCCCTTCATTCACAAGAATCTCTTTGACCACCCCTGCCGATTCGGATGTGACAAAGGTGTTCATTTTCATCGCCTCAAGGATGATGAGTGTCGCTCCTGCCTCGAAGGATTCGCCGACCTTGCACTGGATCGTGACAACTTTGCCCGAAAGTGGGCTGGTGACATCGCCGGGAGCAGCTGAAGGCTTCTGGGTCGGCGTGGGGGTTGGTGCTGCCACGGGTGAGGGCGCTGAGGCGGGGGCCACAACACTCGAGGTCGTAACCCCTGGAGCCGGAGCTGTTCCGCCATCCAGTTCCTCAACAACCACATCATACACTTTGCCATCAACGGTGACTTTCAATTTTTTCATACTTTCAATTTTCAGGGATTGGGTGACATCAAACAATCAATTTTAAAGCGGGATATTGCCGTGCTTTTTGGGTGGGCGGGTTTCTCGTTTGGACAAGGTGTTTCGCAGGGCCATTGCGACCACAGCGCGGGTCTGCGATGGTTCTATGACATCGGTGATGAGGCCCTTGCTGGCTGCTTGATAGGGAGACGCGAACGTGTTTCGGTAGTCAGCGATGAGTTGGGGCTCCGAGGACGGGTCTTTCTCGATCTCTCGTTTGTAGAGAATCTTGACAGCCCCCTCAGCACCCATCACTGCGATCTCAGCTGTTGGCCAGGCATATACAAAGTCCGCACCCAAATCCTGACTGCACATGGCCAAATAGGCTCCGCCATAAGCTTTACGAAGGATGACGGTGATCTTAGGGACTGTGGCGGCTCCATAAGCAAAGAGCATTTTTGCGCCATGACGAATAATTCCCCCGCGTTCCTGCTGAAGGCCTGGCATAAATCCCGGAACATCAACCAAAGTCACGAGGGGAATATTAAAGATATTACAGAAGCGAATAAACCGTGCGCCTTTGTCCGAAGAATCAATATCCAGGGTGCCCGCTTTGACGGCTGGCTGGTTGGCAATGATGCCAACCACAAGCCCCTGAATCCGCCCAAAACCGACAACGAGGCTCTTCGCCCAATCTTGTTGGACCTCCAGAAAATCCGCCTTATCGACCAGACGATCGATCACGGCATGCACATCATAACCGGCCTTGTTCTCCTCAGGGATCACGGCATTCATTCCAGGGTCAGGAGACAAATCCAAGGGCACTGTGAGGTCGTGCGGGGGATCCATGATGTTGTTCGAGGGAATGAAGCTGAGCAACTTCTTCACCAGATCAATGGCGTGAGCGTCATTTTCTGCCACGAAGTGGATATTCCCGCTGATGCTTGCATGGGCGGCGGCACCCCCCACCTCTTCCATGGTGCATTTTTGTCCCGTGGCCGCTAGGATCACGTCAGGCCCGCAGATGAACATATTGGCACTGCCTTTGACCATGATAAGGAAATCCGTCAGCGCCGGGGAATAGGCCGCACCTCCCGCACAAGGACCGGCGATAACCGCAATTTGCGGGACAACCCCGGAAAGATACACATTTTTAAAAAAGACCTTCCCATAGCCAGAGAGCGACTCCACGCCCTCTTGGATACGTGCTCCGCCCGAATCATTGAAGCTGACCACTGGCATCCCAGACCTTAGAGCATAGTCCATCACATCCACAATTTTCTGGGCATGAATGGCCCCCAACGACCCCCCGGCCACGGTAAAATCTTGGCTGAATGAGGCGACGGGTCTGCCATCAACCAGCCCGGTTCCTGTCACCACCGCATCGGCAGGCAACACTTTTTTGTCCATCCCAAAGTTGCGGTTGCTGTGATGGGCATGCATCCCAAACTCCAGAAATGTTCCCGGCTGATACATGTTGTCCAGGCGATCCCTGGCCGTCATCAACCCCTTCTTGCGGCGGGCCTCCAGCTTGTCTTCTCCCCCACCCGCAAGGATGGCTTTGCGACGCTCACGGAGATCTTTGAGTAAGTGTTTTGAGATGGCCATAGGTTTTAGGTGTTAAGAGGTTGGTGGGGTTTGCTCTGACAAAATTCTGTCAGCACTCCTTGCGTGCTTTTGGGGTGAAGGAAAGCCACCAGCTTGTCACCGGCCCCTTCGATGGGAACCTCATGGATCAGTCGAACGCCTTCCTCCTTGGCTTGCGCCAACTGACCAGTGATATCGCTGCTGCGAAAGGCAATATGGTGGATCCCCTCTCCTTTGGTCTCCAAAAATTTGGCAATGGGGCTGTCCGGGGCGGTTGGTTCCAGAAGTTCCAAGTGAACTCCGCCGACCTCAAAAAACGCAGTGCGCACTTTCTGAGAAGGCACCTCCTCAATTCGCTCGCACGTCAATCCCAGCACTTTTTCGTAATATGGCACGGAGTCTTCAATCGATCTGACGGCAATTCCAAGATGGTCAATTTTTTCAAGTATGGCTTTCATTTTTACAATTATTAGTTTTTCTTATATCTGCAAATAACGCAAGACATTTTTTGATTTTTTGATATTTTCCTAAGCGAAATGACAAACCAACAACCCCACAATCTGTTGAATGGCACTCGTGTTTATCTTTCCGGGCCGATGGACTTTGTGGGTTCGCGGGTGGTTGAGAAATACTTGGGGTGGCGGGCGCTGCTGACCCCCATTTTGAAAGCGCTGGGAATCACGGTGCTTGATCCCTGGAACAAGCCGACCATTCGTGGCCATGTCGAATATGGCCACGAGGGCATCCTCCCATCCAAAGCTGAGTATGAGGGGGATTTTTGGACTAACCCCTCCACCCGGGCCAGGTTTGAACGCGACTTCTGGGAAACCGTTCACATCGACTGCCGGATGACGGACGTCTCTGACTTTTTGATCTCCTTTGTTCCCACCAATATTTACAGCGTGGGCACCGTGCACGAGATCGTCCTCGCGCGCAGTCAGTTCAAACCCGTGTTATTTGTCAGTCCTCCGGTGAAGTATGAGTTTTTTCCTGAACTGGATGGCTTGGACCCCCACGTGAAAGACTTGCTCCGTTTTTACGGATTGAAAGAAAATCCACAGGGCATTCCAAGTCAATGGTATGGAAATATTGTTGGGGGGCACAACATGTTTGATGGGTTTGGCTGGGAAGCGCTTGCATTCAAGGATGCGGGATTTTATGGCCGCCTGATCGATTCTGTCTTGGCTGCGGCCCAGCCAGCAGACGCGACATCTCTGGACTATAAAAATTGGATGGAGGTCTGCGCTTGGACACGAAATTTTGACGGCTTGAATCAACTTCGTGGTGGGGCGCTGGATTACCTCGCTCCGACGAGCGATTCTGAACGGGAACTTCTTGACGCCGAGATGGCAGCCCCCAGAGAACAGGATCGCAGTTATTTTTGGTACAATCAGGCTTACCTGCCTCAACGCCCGATGTTGTATCAGTTGTTATCCATCGCAAGCGGCCACATCCCACCCCGCACCAATGTGGTGAATCAACTCACGCCCTCTGGCGAGGTCGAGCGGGTGACCTATGAAGCTGTGGATGATGATTGGCTGCTGATTTCCACGGATGTGAGCTAGCGAAAACGGGACCTTCAGAGAGGAAGTCGGCGGGCAAGGGACTGCCTCGCCCTACCTGAATATTTCACGGAGATTTACCGGCGAAGGGGGTCGAACCCATACTCCCGAAGGAACGCGATTTTGAGTCGCGCGCGTCTGCCAATTCCGCCACGCCGGCTTAATCAGGCAGTTATAGACTGCCAACACTCACAAAATTCTCGACGAATTTTGGAAAGAGGAAAGGTTTTTCTTATTTGCCTGCGTGGTGGCGGGCAATGAATTTGGTGCGGATGGGCAATTTGTTTGCCGCAAGGCGAAGGGACTCACGAGCGATTGTTTCCGAGACACCATCCAATTCAAAAAGCACATTGCCGGGGCGAACCACAGCCACCCAGTATTCCGGGTTGCCTTTGCCCTTACCCATTCGGGTTTCAGGCGGACGGGCGGTCACAGATTTGTCAGGGAAAATCCGGATCCAGAGTTTGCCTTTACGTTTCATGTTGCGGGTCATTGCAACACGAGCGGCTTCGATCTGGGTGTTGGTGATCCAGGCCCGATCGAGGGTTTGGAGGCCAAATTCTCCGAAGTCGATGGAAAGAGTTCTCGAGGCGTTTCCAGCGCGGCTTCCACGCTGAGTTTTGCGGTATTTCACGCGTTTGGGCATCAAAGGCATAGTCGTGTTTTCCTAAAAGATTGTTATTTGGGTTTGGCTCAGGCTTCCAAGGCGACCTCGGCTGGAGCCGGAGGAGCTTTGGGGGTGCGAGGAGCTTCTTCTTCCACTGGAGCCGGGGTGTCTTTGCAGATCCAGCATTTGATTCCAATTTTACCGGCAATCGTGTTGGCTTCTGTGAAACCGTAATCGATTGGCTGGCGCATGGTGTGAAGAGGAATTTTGCCTTCGCGATACCATTCGGTGCGGGCAATTTCCGAACCACCCAAGCGTCCAGAGCAACGGATCTTAATACCAAGGGCTCCTTGGTCCATCGTCAGCTGAACCGCGCGCTTCATCGCACGGCGGAATGAAATTCGGCGTTCGAGCTGAGAAGCCACGTTCTCGGCCACGAGCTGAGCGTCGAGATCCGGGGACTTGATTTCTGCAATATCAATTTTGACCTGCTTTCCACCAGCCAAGCGGGAAAGTTCTTCGGTCATTTTCTCGATCTCGGAACCTTTGCGTCCGATGACAACACCCGGGCGGGCGGTGTGAATGGTGACACGCACGCTGTTCCAAGCGCGCTCGATCACAATACGCGAGACCGCACCCTGTTTGAGTTTCTTCTTAAGGAAATCTCGGATTTTTCCGTCAGAGTGTAGATAGTCGGCAAAGTCTTTGCGCGAAGCATACCAGCGCGAAGACCAGTCCCGGCTGATTGGAAGCCGGAAGATAATCGGATTTACTTTTTGTCCCATGCGAAATCGTGATGTTGTTTGTTTTGGCTTTGCGTTGATCGGCCTGCGGATGCGGAGAGATTCCGCAGGTGCGTGTGGCTGACATGACGCAGAGGAACCGACGAATCTAGCCTGCATTGCGGGGAGGGCAAGCCAAAATTCAAAGAAAAATTGTCAGGGCCTAAGAAATTTTGTTGCTTAATTCAGCAGGAGTTGTCAGAGATGAAATTGGTTTGCTAGAGGAAACCCGTGTGGCAAGGCCCCCCAAAGGGTTGAGCTCAGGCACTAGCCGCAGAAAACGGTTGGTGACTGATCGGAGACTCACAGGCGGCCAATCTAAAAAACAAAGACCGAAGTATGAAACTGTATGTGGGGAACCTCCCCTTCAAAACCACAGAAACAGCGATTCGTGAGCTGTTTGAAGTGCACGGCCCCGTGCAAGAAGTTGCAATCATCCTGGACCGCGAAAGCGGACGCTCACGCGGATTTGCGTTTGTCACCATGGGAAACCCCGAAGCTGGTGAAACAGCCGTGAGGGAACTCAATGGCAAACCATTCGACGGACGCAACTTGATCATCAACGAAGCCCGCGCCCGGGAAGACCGCCCACCACGTCAAGACCGTGGGGATCGCGGCGATCGCGGCGATCGCGGTGGAGATCGTGGTGACAGGGGAGATCGCGGCGATCGTGGTTTTCGGCCCCGCCGATAATCTTTTAAAAAGTGGGCGGGCAAGGGACTGCCAAGCCCACCAAAGTGGCACTTCGCGCGTGCGCCAGCCCGTCCTTTCCTCCGGGATAGAGGTAGGAACGGGGCATTGGTTTGCCCCGCTCCCCCCTCCGAACCGTGCGTGCAGATCTCCCGCACACGGCTCTCCAGTCAGTGGTTTGCTCCGTATCGGAGATTGGTGATTTCCGTGACCTTGGCTTCCAGCAGGCAGTAGAGACCAAGTTTGGTGAAGTAGCGGTTGGGCCAGCGATGGTGATCGTCTCCC
>JBGTLQ010000252.1:0-3070 GCA_041744075.1 Terrimicrobiaceae bacterium | reverse complement strand
GACCGTCACGGGCCTGATTCGCGGGGCCAGCGTGCGCAAACCAACACTGCCGATAACCATCAAGTCCACATCGCTGGACGCCACGGCGGTTCCTGCTGCCAAGGACCCAAAAACAAAGGCAAAATCGATCCCGGTTTGCCCTTTCAATGCGTCCGCGAGTTGGTCCCGGAGACCGGTGGTCTTTAAGGCAATTTGCTGGAGCTCTGGAAAAAGGGGATGGCCGATGTTTGCCCGATAGTAGAGCCGGTTCCCATCACGCCGGGATTGGAGGAGATCCACTTTTTTCAGTCGTGCCACCTCCTGCTGGATGGTGCCGATGGTCAGGCCACTGAGCCGACCCAGTTCACGTAGGTGCAGTTCATGAGAAGGCTCCGCAAACAACAACCGGAGCATTTCCGAACGAGCTTTCGGGAAAATTGCTTCAAGGACACTCATAGGTAATTGGTATGGATTTACCATACAGATGCATGGTCAAGCCATACAAAACTCAATTTTATGAGAAGACTTGGCAAACAGTCATAAGGGACTCCTGGATTGATAAACTGTCTGGCATTGGTTTTCGATCAAGAGCGAATCATGATGCGGACTTTTCTTGAGTCTGTTCCTGGTTGAGTTTGGTCAGTCGCACCTTGAAAAGCCTTTCTTTTAAGGTTTTCCAGCGCCGTTGCAAATTCTGCAACGGCAGACCTGAATGACTCCTCGTCACTTTCCTAAAACAGACGTAGTTCTAAAATGCTTATCTCCGTTGATTTTAGGTCGGAAACTTAGGAGAAATATCAGTCTTGCCCGCATCGTTACGGATGAATTCCCCCAATGCTCGTGCGCCCGCATCTTTGGATGACTCAAGGCACCGCAACATGCCATCTTGATCAGCCTCGGATCGATTTTGACCAAGCTTAAACTTGGCCTCTATGCGCGTAATAGAAATTCGAAAGCCAACAATTGCTTCCATGAGCGACTGTGTCGTGGACTCTGGAAGGTCCATCCGCCACGGCGCTTCAAAGTGCTTCTCATATTTCTCGGTTGTATCATCCAAGATCATCCGGAGACCGTTCATGTCGGCTTCGAGTGAAGGAAAGCCATAAACGTGAACGGTGGCATAATTCCATGTTGGAACCGCAATCTTGGACGAATACCAGGATGGACTGATGTAGGAGTGGGGTCCATGAAAGATGCAAAGAACTTCCTTGCCCGGATCGAAATGGTGCCACTGCTCATTGGCCCGGGCCATGTGACTTCTCAGTTGGCCGCCTCCATCCTCACCGCGATCCAACAGGACGGGAAGATGACTCGCCCACGGAACCCCGTTCTTCGTGGTAACGACGGTTGCGAAACCATAGTCATCAATCAAGTCGAATGCCTTCTCGTGGTCGTCAATTTTGTTAGGGGCCGGAATGTACATGGGTGACTGGGTATGGAAATGGATGGAGAAGAGCTGGAGAACTTGGAACAGAAGAGAGCAAAGTTAGCAAAGAAAATCAGGGGGAGGAAGTGCCGGATTCTTCACGCAATTTCAACCCGGATTGATCATATACCCACCCACACCTGTTCCAATCGAAAATCGAGTGCCGAGCACACCGAGACAGCCAGCCAAACTATGTTTGAAACCTGGCAGGCAGACGCCCATTCGAGAATTCTCGGAGTCTTCGCTTTCTTTGCTGCCTTCTGTTAGGAATTCTCTCAGGGCAAACGTCATTTCTGGAGTTTCTATCGGTTGATTTGTTGATCAGCACTTTCTCCCGAGAACTCAGCTTCCCACTTGCGAAGGAACTCCAAGGCACGATCAAAATATCGATCGTTCAGAAAACCATATCCGGCGTCCCCACCCATGCGGATGTGCAAGTCCAGCAGCCACAGATGACGAACCGCAACAAAAATATCCGTTGCCTGCACGTCGAGATCGTTCAAGGATCGAGCTTCTCTATAACCACGAAGAAATGCAGGCCAGCGCTCCTTCTCTTTCCCGTTCAGACGAGCACACCAGCGAAACACCGCGATGTCATAAGCCCGCCACCCGAACCCGCAACAGTCGAAATCAAAAAACGTCACTTGGCCAGCCTCCAGATGAGCGTTCGCACCATGGAAATCTCCGTGGCAAAAGCCCAGCTCAAGCTTTTCGAGGGGAAGCTTTTCAAGCAGCCCGCTTAGCTTACCGGCAAGGCGCTTCACATATTCCCAGTCGTCCTTACGGTGTGACAAAAAAGGCTCAATCGTCCAAACGGGCGTGTTCAGTAAGTGATCCAAGTCGAGTTGGAAGCGTTCGTGAGAGCTACTCAATGTCTTACTCTCTGCGTGAACTCGCGCAACCGCCCTACCGTAGAGCTCAGATTGCGACTCGATATCCAAGGCGGGTTCATTGCCTGGCGCATACGAGAAAAGCACAACGTGACGTGAACCTTCGGGTGCTTCGAGGACCCCCACAAACGCTCCATCTTTTCTCACAACTGGTTTCGACACGGAAACATCGCGCGCACTCAAGTGCAAAAGAATCTCTAATTCGTATAAAATTTCGGAATGCTTTCGCCATCCGAGCCGGTAAATGCGGAAGATGAATTTTGCAGTCTCGGTGGCGATCAAGAATGTGTCATTCAAACCACGGTGGAGAAATCGACAGTCCGTAACCAAACCGATTGGATAATCTTCCTGAACGACGTGCTTCAAAGCTTCCGCGGCGGGTGTTGAGTAAGTGACTGGAAATATATCATTCATCATATTAGTGATAAGGTCACGATAGTTGATCATTTTGACCCGCCTTCTTTCACGAGCCAAAGCAATGCGTCACCCAGTTCTTCGCGCCAACATTTCGTGGAATGCCCCCCATGATATTGGTTGTAGTAAACCGTGCCGCCGATCTCCTCCAAGGTTTGGGCTGCTTTCTTCACACCCTCGATCTGTGAGATTTCCTGAAGCAGACCTGTGGGCGGATGTCTGACATCCGTCTCAGTTTCCTGATCGCCAACGCTCAGCCAAAACCGGGCACTAATCTGGGCCTTTTGACTGGCCATTTCCGCGAACCATTCGTGTTTCCACCAATGCGAACCAGACTGTGACAGGCAGTAGCCAAAATGTT
>JBGTLQ010000251.1:0-21645 GCA_041744075.1 Terrimicrobiaceae bacterium | reverse complement strand
CTGCCCGACCCTACCCAAGAAAGAACGAACTGGTGCCAGCGCGAAGCGCCCCTCTGATGGTAGGGCTGGGCAGTCCCTTGCCCGCCCACTTCTCTCTTGTGAGTTTTACCCATGACCTCACCCACAAGTAATCACACCTGCGTCCCGCCCGTTTAAACATTAAGTCTTGACACCAAGGCTGAATTAGTGATTGATCACGGTTGAATCTTCCAACCCTCCATGAAGAAAGTCATTGCATTTAAAAACCTTGCAATCATTGCGGTCGCACTCGTCGGTGCGAACTCCACAGCCCAAGCCGCACCGATTGTTTACACCCCTGTGAGTTCAGGCCAGGCTTCTGGCTCCAACTTTTTTTCGTTCCAGAACGGCTTTGACGCTCAGCCAGCTCTTAGCGCTTTGGTTAACAATCAGGCCGTCGTGCCGGCTGTGGACGCGCTTGGTGCCAACCCAGAGCGTTACGCTGTCGATGCTCAGGGATTTATCAATTTTGGAGCCAGTTTCTCGTCTGTGGAAATCGTTGGACTTTGGACCGCGTATCGGTGGTTTTCAGCCGTGCCAACGCCCACACCATTCACCGATCTTTGGTGGTCTGACACAAACAGCAACGTCAGGGGAGCCGTTGGCACATACACTGACATTAATCCGGCATTGTTTAATTTTGCGACTCAACCTATGACAAGTGGTAACACCGTTGTCTGGACCCAGGATTTTGATTACACCTCCTCCCCGGTGACGGTAGCCCGTCAATATCTGATTTTGTCAGGCGACACCGGTTGGGGTGGTGGCAACCGTGTCACGGAATTTGCGATCACCGTAGTTCCCGAGCCAACCACATCCGCCTTGGTGGGCTTGGCATTGGTTTCAGGCTTGGTTGCTCGCCGCCGTGTTCGTGGGTTGCAATCCGGTAATTGAACCGCGAATCAACGCGAATAGACGCTAATCAGAAATGACCAAGGTTAGCCTTGTGAGCCTGTTAATCAGTTGATCAGTGGTTGTATTAAATTTTTGAGATTTATCCTCAAAACGGGTATGATGTTATTTTACAGGAGGAAACGAAGAGAACGAAGGATAGGAGTGTTTCATCGAAATCATGCCCCAATTCTGAGCTAATTCCTTGGTGGGCTGGAACTTTTGATAAGTCCCTGACTCTTCGTTGCCTTGGTTTCCTTGCCGCGCTTCGATTCAGCTCTGGTAGATCATCCTGCGTTTCAGGTTATTCGCGTTCCTTGGCGTCCATTCGCGGTTTTAGGTTGAATGTGATCCAAAAACCGGGAATGATCACGAAATGTTCTCTCTCAAGTTTGTTTCCCTGTCCCTGGCCCTCTGTGTGGGTGTTTCTTACCAAGCGGCTGCCGCCAATGCCAGGCCCGCGCAAATGGCGGATATCACGGAGGGGCTGAAACTGATTGATGAGATTGACACGGCATCGGTGGAACCGAATTACGAATCCGCGGTTGGTGTGAGTGTGGTGCAGGAGATTTTGGGGCGTCAAGCGCGTGTGATCCCAACTACCGATGATGCGGCCGTGATTTCGTATGTGATTGGAAAGGACAAAGGCCTGGAGAAGGGCAAGGCTTACATTCTGACGGTGGACTATCCCGATGACGTGCCGCGCACCATTTTTATGGCGAATCGGGGGGCTGACTATGTCCGGGGATGGGCAACAGGGGAAGCGATCGGGGATGTTCGCGAACAATTTGTAGAGCCCTCGGTGGAGTCCCTGAGCTACCCGCAAACCGGACAATGGCAGACGTTTAAACAGTATTTTCATTTGTTGGATCGCTTTCAGGGCGTCAAAGGCTTTCGTGACCCCCAACCAGGCTCGCGACCACATGGTCCAGAGGAAGGATTCAACGTGGCGATTTTTCAACCGAACCACCTGAACTCTCTTCGGTCCGAGGGAGCTGCTGTGGGTAAGATTCGCCTTTACGAAGTTGGCGATCCCGAAAAGCTTTACGCCCCGATTTCCTTTCCTCCCGCAGACCTGCCCCGCCGACATATTTTCTGGCGAGAGGAAATGGCCGATGAAGTGATCAAGGGGATGGGAGATCAACGCGCGGTGGCGGATTCGGTGGATTGGTACATCGGCAAGATGAAGATGGCCAAGGTGCTGGGAATTAACACGTTCACCAAGGACTTGCTGGAGTTTGGACACAATCAAGGATGGGACAGCGGCGACTCGAAGTGGGTGGTGAATCCGCAGCCCCCCAACACCGACCTCTGGACCCGCCTTGTTCCTGCCATCACAGCCGAGGGGCTTGAGATCATGCCTTATTATGAATACAAAGGAAGCATTGGCATGGCCCCGGACAGCTTCGCCAAACAAAAACTCGCCAAGAAATTGTATCATGGCAAACGGGGCGAACGATACACGGGTGTTTTTTGGGTGGAGGATCACAATGCGGATTTGACCGATCCGGAAACCCTCGAAGACTTCAAACGCATCTTGGACAAAACCGTGGTTCAATTTCAAGACGAAGGAAAATTTGCAGGCATTTGGCTGAGAACGAGAAACACGCATCTGCCCATCAGTTTTTCCGATGAAGCGATTGCCCGGTTCAAAGAGGACCATCCCGAGGAAGGCAAGGACGCCTCCCAGGATTCCCTGATCGAATCTTACGAGGGAGATAAAGTTCTCTACGCCGCTTATCTCGACTGGTGGTTTGACAAGCGGGCGCAGTTCCTGACCGCTGTGAGGGATTATCTCCGAGAGGAACTTGGCAGCAAGGACCTCCAAGTGCTTTTCACCCCATGGGTGAAGGAGGCGGTACCCTCGCTTCATCCGGCCGACAAGACAAGTGGTCATCCCGGTGTGGTGACCGATGATGTGGACTGGTGGAAGTCTATGGCCAACTCGATGGAGGAGCCATGGTGGAAATGGCATCTCATGCCCACGGAATTTCAGAGCGCTGTGGATGAAAATCTTTACGGGACGGTCCTTGAGACCCAGGCCCCCGTTTACGAGAATGGGGATGAGAATTGGCACTCTGCTCCGGGAGCTGATCCCCTCCGTTATAAAGACATCGAGGATGTGGCCATGACCTATCCTGTGGGTCGCCTCTTCACCACGTCCAACCCCGCATCCCTTGAGCCTTATGAATCCGTTACCGGCCCTACGGTGGTGAGGTTTTACCCTCTGAATGAAGACAACGGTGATCCCAAAACAAGCCCGGCGCCATTTGATAATCTCATGGGTTACATCTGCGTGGACTGTGATCGTGCGGGACCCCATATGTTACTCGATATCGCCCGGGCGGTTGCTTATGCGGCTCCCAGGAACATTGGTTATCTCTCGGGTTCGAGTTTCTCCACAGGCTTTCCTGAGATCATGCGCCGCTTTAATCAGGCGTTTCTCGCCGTTCCCGCACTGCCTTCCACCCGCCTCGAAGGGGCCTCGGACAACCCCGAGGTGGTAGTGCGTCAGATCGAGACCCCGAAGAACGGCACCTACTTTTACGTGGTGAATACCTCCATGCACAATGTGCCGGATGTGAAGATCACACTACCCGGCAAAGGTGGGGTGGTCAATTTGGTCACCGGTGAGCGCCAGCCAGGAAACACCCTGAGCCTTGCCATGGACCCCGCTGACCTTTTGGCGTTTCATGTGGCACCATAGATGGGAGATGCGGTCCCGGAGGAACATAGGAATCTAGCCGGTGGTTTCAACCACCGGTATCCCGTGTGGGTTGATGCACCCCGGAGTGGGCGCTGGAATCCCGGTCTCTGCCCCGAGGATCACTTACGCTTGCCTCAATTCGGTAACAGCATCCGTCACAATGCATGAGGTGGAACGAGAGGAAACATTTTGAAGCACCGCCGAATGACCCCGTCGCAGCACAATTTCGGCTTCGCTCGTTTCACGGTCGGATGGTTGGCCGCAAAAGCCATCAATGGTGAGGCCGGTGAAATCCTCGATTTCGAGGGCATGACGGAAAAAATCTGGCAGTGGTTCCTGTCTTACGACTTGAAAATTCCTGAGGGTGAGTCCATCCACGCCTTTGGCGTAGAGGGCGGGGATGTCATGACAAAACACCTTTTTCTGTTCGTCCCTGGCTGGGCGGAGATCAAAGTTTCCTCCAAAAGACTCCTGAAGCACACCGGGTTTGAGGCGAGTGCGAACATCGTCGAAGGTGATGTCTGAGATGGTTCCGTTTTCAGCGGCGGACAGAACCGATCCATGTTCGGCCTGAATGCGAATATGAGAAAACGTGATGTCCCGAATTTTCCCGAGAGCGTCTCCTGTCAGTTGATCCCATTCCGTGGAAAGATGAATGGGCTCGGCCTTGCCCCACCACTTGCCTTTGTAGAAACGTGTCTCGATGACCATATTAGAAAACATCACGTTTTCTATGGTTTCACTGCCCCGCACAAACAGTCCAATGCCACGATTGGAATTGCGAATGATGATGTTGTTAAAAAGCATGTTGCGGAACGAGTGTTCGCCCCAACCAATGCGAATCCCTGCCGAGCGAGAGGAAATAATACAGTTTTGGACGGTGATGTTTTCCAAGGTTCCACTGCCGAATCCATCCGCGCAGGGGCTGAAGGCAATCCCATCATCCCCCGCCTCAATATTGCAATCACTGATCCGGACATTCCGGCTCAGACTCACATCAATCCCATCGCTGTTCGGCATCAGCATGCTGCTCTTGATTTCCAAGCCCGTGAGCAGCGCATCCTCACAGCAGGAAAGGTGAAGGCACCAATTGGGAGCTTCTATGATTTTTATATTGGAAACCAGGACGTCCCGGCAGTCATGAAGCAAAATCAATATCCCGGGTCGGGGTTTGTGCAGAATGGGACCATCTTCCGCCTGATCATTGATCTCAAAATAGGCCTCGCCCTGGCGCGTGCAGCTCGCGGCAAAATCCCGTGAGAGGTCGGCTTGGTCGTGGATAGCAAACGCATCGGCATTTCCGTCAATGACCCCACGCCCGGTTATGGCGATATTGCGCGCTCCCGTGGCGACGATCAGCGAGGTATTGCGAAGTTCACTCGTCATGGGCAGAACCCGGTAATCGGCAAGATCTGGACTGCCCTTCAACACCGATCCGGCGTCGAGGTGGAGTGTGACATGACTCAAAAGTTCAACCGTGCCAATGAGATAGGTGCCCGCAGGAACAAAAACCGTGCCTCCGCCGCCTTGATGGCATGCCTTGATCGCCTGATTGATGGCCTCGCTGTCCAACGTGATTCCATCACCTACAGCGCCAAAATCTCGGACATTCTTACCGTGGAGGGGAGGGGGAGATGACATGGATTGGATAGAAAGATTTACGTTTTGAGTGAGGGCATTCAAGAAAAAACCGGGAATGATCCCGCTTGAATAACGTGAAAGATCACGGTAATTTACCGGTCTATGCCCCAGAAGTTCCTCCCCTTGGTCCGTTGCTGCTGTCCTGTCATCGTCTCTCTATTCGTTTCCCCATTGGCGGCTGCCCAACCGGCACCGGTTTTTGATTTTGATAAGTTGAAACTTATTGAAAAGATCGATTGTGCTGCGCCTCCCGTTGAGGGCGCTTTCCGTCAGTTCCCTGAGGACGCCAGCAAGGTCGAAACGATTCTTGGGAGGAAAGTCCGGGTGCTGCCCAATGACAGCGATGTGATGAAATATTTCGCATACAAAATTGGTGCTGAGAAGGGTTTAAAAGCGGGAGCGGCGTATGTGCTTGTTGTGGATTTTCCAGAAGATCAACCCCGCACGATGTATATCTTGAACCGGGGGAATGAGACGGGCCGAGGCTTGGCGACAGGAAGTGCCATTGCTGATGGGCTGTTTGGTCGTTATGTGAACAACAACCCTGAGTCGGTGGCCTATCCACTATCCCAGGAGTGGCAACAATGGCAGCAGATGTTTTATTTGCATGACCGCTTTCCCGCCTTCGAATCCCTGAGAGGAGACAAACCAAGGCCAATGACCCCCGAGGAGGGGTTTTGGGTGGTGATTGCGCAGACCAACCAAGCCGATGCGACGGGATCTGCCGGGGCTGCGGCTGGCTCTATCAGCCTCTACGAGATTTCGAATCCTGAGCAGTACAACGTGAAAATCAACTACCCTCCGGTTTCTCTTCCGAAGCGATATCTGTTTTGCCGGGAGGAGATGGCGGATGGCGTGGTCTCGGTTCCGCATGGAACGGACGCCCCGCAGAATCGAGGTCTGGACGATCCCGTGACGTGGTATGAATACAAGGCCCGCAACATGGAATTTCTTGGCATGAACACCTTCACCACGGATCTCCTCGAGTTTGGTCATAACCAAGGCTGGGATGCCAAAGATAACTCATGGTTTGTGGCAAACTCCCAACCGGAACGCTGGGGCAAGACCTTGGCCATGCTGGAAAAGTATCCCTCCCTGTTTGTGCTTCCTTACTACGAATACGGTGGGGGGACCGGACCTGAGGGAGAAGGCAAAAAACGCAAACCGCACATGCTGAGTGGTGATAAAAAATACACCCACCTTGACTGGATCAATAACAACGCCCATATCGACATCCTCGATCCTGCCGCATTGGAGGATGCCAAAAAGGTTCTCGATCTGACCATCCTTCGCTTCAAGGATGAAGCGAAATTTCTTGGGGCCTGGTTCCGCCCTCGACCGGTCCAAATGCCAATCAGTTTTCGAGACGAAAACATTCAGCTCTTTAACGACGAAACAGGAGCTTCCTCCACCCGCGAATCTCTCCGCTCCAATAAGGACGAGCTTGCCCAGTATTATGACTGGTGGTTCAAAAAACGGGCGGCGTTTATTGCATCCCTGGCTGACGACCTTCGCAAAAATGGGGTGCCCGAGGCCATTGTGCTTCTGACCACGGATAGCAGCGAGCCCGGGATTCCCCTTCCTGGCAATGTCCTCGTGACCGATGACCCCGAGACTTGGAAGCCCCTGCTTGCCAAACTTGAGAAGCCAAAAAATGCGATTTCCTTAGATCAGGTCGTGCAGGACGAAATGCACTTGAACGCACTCAAATCGCCGCGCTCCACATGGGGTGAGTTTGAGTGGCAGCATGCCACGCCAGCGGCTGACCCTCAGAATTATAATTCGGAATCAGACGGCGCGATTTCCACCTACACCTACAACAAGCTCTACACGGTTGGCTCCCCAAAAGCCTTCGATGAATTCCGAACACCGGAAGGGCTGGCCATTGTTCGTCATTATTCGCTGAACGAAAATATCATGAATGATAAAATCGGCTATTTTGCCTGCGACGTGGAGATGGCGGGGCCGTATTCCATGCTGGCGGATGCACGAGCTGTTGCTCACGGCGACCCTCGCTTCATCGGGTATCTCATCAGCAACACCCTCGCCCGTGGATTTCCCCAATATGCCAGGGAATTCAACATGGCCTTCCTTGCCCTGCCAGCTTTGCCAAGCGAACAATTGGCAAACGCTTCCTCTGACAAAGAGGTCGTTGTTCGGAGCATTGATGCCGCCGAGCACGGGATCTACCTCGCCGTGGTCAACACGGGCTTTGATACCAAAAAGGGCGTGACCATCACGCTACCAAAGTCAGGAGCTGTCACAAACGCCGCCATTGGCTCCCCACTTCCAACCAAGGGAGACCAACTCACGCTGGATCTTTACCCCGGCCAACTCTACGCCCTTCATATCAAGTAGATGACTCCTTGAAGGCCACAAAGGCGGTTTGGAAGGGTTCCAAGCTAATCTGCTGCCCGTGCTCACCGCCGGTCAGCAGATCCTGTCCGGGCCGAGGGAGGGGGATTTCTTGCGCAAAATCCTTGGTGTTGGAAATGGCCCATGCTGTGTGTCCGTCCCGATTTTCTTGGGGGCTCACCCAAACTCCCGACGGCATGGGGTGACGCGTGATGTTTTCGCGATCAAGGATGGCTTCAAAGAGGCTCCGCCTCCCGGCATCAGCAAGCTCGCTTCCAAGGATGTAAACCCGCCCGCCTCCAAATTCCCGCGCCAGCCCCCAAGCCTCACCGGCAAATCGACCTGCGGTGTAAGTCCCCAATATTTCATCTTGGGATGACGGAACAAACACGGAAACCGTCATCTCCGCCACGGAGTTTGTGTGATTAAACAAAGAGATCTCAACGGGACCTCCCGGGCTGAAAAATCGGGTTTCGAAACCGATCAATTTTTCCACCGCTCCATAATGGGCATTGAATGGCACCGTATGATCCGCGTCCCGGTAACCACTGTAGGGGCCAAGGACCCAGGCTCCACCGCGTTCCAAGTGGGCTTGAATTTTTTCCAGAAACCTTGTGCTCACATGGGGCAGGTAGGGAGAAAAAATGATTCTGCGGTTTTCCAAGGGTGCCTCATCAAACACGACATCCCTCCAGGCCCCGGCTTCCACCAAGGATTTGTAATGTGAGGTGATCCGCTTTTGGTAGTTGAAGTTAGGTTCAAGTCCAGCAACCTGATCAGTGTAGAAATAATGTCCATTGGACTCTGAACGGATCAGGGCCACCTCGGCAGGGATCGGTCGATAGCTGGCCAGGATGGGCTCCAATTTTTTGCGAAGGGAGGAAACCCTTCTTGCCGACTCATAGCCGGGTGCATTTTTGCCATTGGCGTATATGACGGCATGATGTCCGATTTCTGTGCCTGTTCGAAGTTGCCTCCAGGGCCAGTAAAGAAAGGCCTCGGAGCCCCCCGTGTAGTTTTGAAACGCAAAGCAGGCGAGCCATCGGGAATCAGCCATCCGGCCATCGATCTGGACATCCACCCCGGTTTCCGCCGTCCAAAACCGCTTTCCCGGTTTGACATTGCGCATGCTGTCAATCCGCCATTGTCCCCCGACAAGACCCAGATGGTTGACGTAGATATCCGCCGCAGCAAAGTCCAAGTCCTTAAATAGGCTCCACTCATCAACACTGTCCTCCGTGTTGTGCGTGATTGGAGCGTTGCTGAGTTTTCTAATTTCTTGGCTCTGCTCGTTGATGAAGTCGATGCCTGAATCGCTCATGAAGCGGCGATAATTCAGAAGCACAGAGTAATGATGCGACCATGTGGGGACAGGGTAGGGGCGTGGAACGTCGGCAAAACTCTCATATCGGTTGCTCCAAACTTCCGTTCCCCACGCCGCATTGAGCGCTTCCAAGGTTTTGTATCGGTTGGCCAGCCACTGGCCCCAAGCCACCTGACACGCTTCGCAGAGGCAGAGCTTTTGGTGGCCCCGGAGTTCATTGTCAATCTGCCATCCAATCACACTTTTGTGACCGCTCACCGCTTGCGCCAGGGACACAGCAATCCGATTTGCATATTGGCGGAAGATCGGATTGTTGTAACAGGCGTGCTGACGAGCTCCGTGTCTGTGGCGGTAACCATCAGGCTCCACATAACCGATTTCCGGGTGCCGCAGCAGCAACCACTGGGGAGGCGCCGCCGAGGGCGTCCCTAATAGCGCCGAGAGGCCATGTTCCCCCGCCAGATCCAAGGCCCGGAGAAGCCAGTCAAACTGAAACTCCCCATCCTTGGGCTCCATGCGGGACCAGGCAAATTCTCCCAAGCGAACAACATTTAACCCGAGATCCCTCATGCGGGCCACATCATTCCTCAGCGTCGCTTCGTCCCACTGCTCAGGATACCAAGCCGCTCCGTGATAAAGCCGAAAGGAATCACCAGACAATGACGTGAACATTCCCATGATTGGTAATGGGTTATCTCCCCAAAGTCGAGATTCTCGCTAAATTATCTCAGACCGGGCGATATCGCTCGGGGAGTGCTGCAAGCAGCGTTTCCTTGGAGGAGCGCTCGAAGTATTCGCTGAGGGATTCCTCGTTCTGTTTTCCGTCATTGTAGGACTTCAACAGGCCGTCGATGACAACGTCCACATCCGAGGCTAGGATTTTCCCTTTGAGGAGTTCGTTGAAGCGGCGGTTTTCTCCGAGGCGTCCGCCAACAAAAAGATCGTAGGCATCCACCATTTTTCCATCGACCTTGGTTTTTGCGCCACGAAAGCCGATGTCGGCAATCTGGTGTTGGCCACAGGAGGACGGGCAGCCACTGAAGTGGACGCGGACTTTGTCCTTGTACCAGGCGCTGCGGGTTTCGAGTTGTGTGACAAGCTCGATCATCCGGTTTTTGGTTTCCGCAACAGCAAGGTTGCAGAACTCGATGCCGGTGCAGGAAACGCAGCCCTTGCGGAAATTTGAAGGGCTGTGGACAAGACCAAGAGAATCCATTTCGGCTTTGAGGGCCTCGAGGTTGGCGTCAGGGATATGAGGGATCAACAAATTTTGTTTATTGGTGAGCCGGACTGTGTCCTTGCCGGGTAGGCTGTATTTGATGGCCAGATTGCCAACGGCAGCCAGGAGACCATTGCGCAGGCGTCCACCGGGGAAGGTGATGCCCACCCAGTTCAGGCCGGGCTCGCTTTGGGCATGGATGCCCATGTGATCGGTCTCTTGATCTTTTGGAAACACAAAGTGCTCATGCCGGGGCAGGCTGTAGCCGAGTTTGGATTCCATTTCGGCGAGGATGCGTTCGACGCCCCAATCGGCCACAAGAAATTTGAAGCGGGCCCGGTTGCGCTTATTGCGGAAACCTTCATCTCGATAAATTTCTGTGATCACTTTAGAGACAGGCCAGGCTTGCTCGGGCTCGATCCAGATCGGCAGGACCTGGGCCATATGAGGCGCACTTGACAAGCCCCCGCCGACTTTGACGCCATACCCAGCTTCGCCTTTGGCATTCACCAAACCAAACAACCCGAGGCAGTTGATATCCGGCTGATGACAGTGAATGTGGCAGCCGCTGATTCCGATTTTGTATTTCCTCGGGAGGTTGGAAAAATCCTTGGTGTTGGTCAGCTTTTCGTTGATCTCCAACATTTGCGGGGTCGAATCGAGGATCTCGTGGGGATTGATTCCAGAGACCGGGCAGCTCACAACATTGCGGGTGATGTCGCCGCAGGCTCCGGCCGTGATGAGATCGACGGACTTCAAGCGCTCAAAAATTGGTGGGATATCTTCAATCCTCAGCCAGTGATACTGGATCGTTTGGCGAGTGGTGATATCGCTCAGTCCATGACCAAATTCGTCCCCGATTTCTGATAACACAATCGCCTGCTTGCCGGTCAGTTGGCCTCCGGGAACCTTTGTCCGCATCATAAAATACCCGCTGTCTTTGGGTTTCTGACGGTAAACGCCATACCATTTCATCAGCGTGAAATCGTTCTCGGTGATGGCATCAAAACCTAGCTTGGCGTAACGGTAAATGTCGTGAATCACATCCAATCCGTCCTTCTCGAGCTTCATACGCTCTTCGTTGGTGGGCTCAATCAGGCCCTCTTTGACGGCTTGGAAATTCGGGTTAATATCAATCATAGTTTGTAAAGACGTGCGGATTTGTCGCACATGGAACTTTCTGATGCGAACACTCGGAATTCAAACAGAATCTTGGAAATCTTGAGCCACGCACTATTTTGGCATTCAGGCCATTGCCGATTATCCCGAAAATCTTATCCAACCACCAAGCCGTGCAACCCATGACACCGTCACCTTCCAAGCCGCCACCTCTTCCCATTGGCAAGAGTGAACGAACCGGGAGGTTGCTGTTTTTTGTTTGTCTGGCGGGGCTTGTGGCATGGCTAATTTTCTGGCCCTTACCAAAGGCTGTTCCAAGCCCGGCGTTCTGTGCTTTTCACAGCATGACCGGTCTGCCGTGTGCCTTTTGTGGGGGGACACGGGCCGTGAGAAGCATGGTGGCCGGGGATTTTGAGCGGGCTTTTTATTTGAACCCGATGGCGGTAGCTGTCGTGATTGTGGGGGGGCCAATTTTGCTGCTGTTGGTTGCAGAGGCCCTCAGAGGCAGGCGCTTTCTCCCGCCTTTTAACAACACCATACGGGTGGCATTGCTATCATTGGCAGCGATCATCCTCCTGCCATGGACGTATTGGCATGCCCGCACCGCCCTAAAAACGCCCAAGACGGAACTCGTCAATTTTGAGCACCCGGTCGTGAAATTTTTTCTTCGCGAATGAGCATAATGAAAAAACCGTGGCCCGGGATTCTTGAAAATAGCCGGGAACCGTCCCAAAAACGGCCTCACAAGGCCAAGAATGAAACCGCGATTCTCAAAACGTTTCTTGACCTTTTGCGATGGATTCGGAATGAACAACGTTTCACCGGTGCATTCCAAACAAATGCCTGCCGGAACTTTGCTGCCAAAACCATGAGACAAGTCAGATATTTTATTGCATTGCTTGCGTGCGGGTTCTTCCCGGTCACGGCGAATCACGCCTTCGCCCAAACCGGCCAAGGACCAATCGTCAAAGAAATTGCGGTCGAGTATCTGGGAGCACCAAGCATCAGCCGTGACCGGGTGCTGGCCAACCTTGCCACGCAAATTGGTCAGCCCTACACCGAGCGCGCTGCCGAAGCCGATATTCGCAACCTCTATGCCACGGGCGGTGTCGCCAATGTACGAATTTTTGCCGAACCCCTAGCCGATGGCGTCAAGGTCACGGTCCTCCTTCAGGGCCGACCGGTGGTGGAAGAAATTGTCATCGAAGGAGCCGAGCAAATTTCCATCAACCGTGTGCGTCGCGAGATCGGTTCGAAAGTCGGCGAAGTCCTCAGCGAGGAACGACTGGAGGATGACCGGCAAAAAATTCTGAAGATCTACGAGGATCGGAATTTCTCTGAAGTCGATGTCCAATATCGGGTCGAAGAAATCCCCGGAGGAAATCGTGTACGGGTAATTTTTGATATTTCCGAAGGCCCGAAAATGATTGTTCGGCGGATCACATTTATTGGAAATGATAGCATCCTTCCCCGTGATCTGATGCGGGCGATGACAACGAAACGCTGGAACCTTCTCTCGTTTTTGAACAAAAGTGGACGACTTGTCCCCGCTCAGGTGGAAGAAGACCGTCTGGCTCTGAGAACCCTCTATCAGAATCGTGGTTTTGCGGATGTGGAGATCACGGATATTCGCACCGAACCCCTCGACAAAAATGGGGTGGAAGTGATTGTGACGATTGTGGAGGGGCAGATCTACCGCGTGAATGCTGTGCGTCTGGATGGTGTCAACATCGCCCCGGTGGATGAACTTCAATCCCTGCTCAAAATGAACAACGGGTCCCTCTTCACCCCACAGGGACTGGGCGATGATCTCAAAACC
The DNA here is from genome assembly GCA_041744075.1 of Terrimicrobiaceae bacterium. Classification (GTDB taxonomy): domain Bacteria; phylum Verrucomicrobiota; class Verrucomicrobiia; order Chthoniobacterales; family Terrimicrobiaceae; genus JAJTZA01. The sequence goes on along the minus strand of JBGTLQ010000251.1, from coordinate 8,552 downwards.
ATTCGCGATTTCTATGGGTCCCGCGGCTACGTGGATATGGTGACCATGCCAGAAATCATTCCTGCCGGCCCCGGCAATGTGGACCTCGTCTTTCGAATCGATGAAGGCTTGCAGTCCTACCTAAATCTCGTGAACATCCAAGGCAACACCCGGACAAAAGATCGGGTGATTCGGCGGGAGCTTGCCGTCCGGCCCGGAGATGTTTTTGACACAACACTCGTTGATGTCAGCCGCAAGCGTCTGGAGAACCTGAACTACTTTTCCCGGGTTGAGATGGCACCCAGCGAAACCATCGTTCCCGGTCGCAAAGATCTCAGCGTCATTGTGGAAGAAAAACGCACAGGTGCTTTCAACTTCGGTGTCGGGTTCAGCACAATCGACAGCTTGATTGGCTTTGCGGAATTGAGTCAGTCCAACTTTGACCTGTTCAACTGGCCTCGCTTTACTGGTGCCGGCCAACGATTCCGGATCCGTGGCCAATACGGTTTGCGCCGTAAAGATTTTGTGATTTCCCTGACCGAACCATGGTTCCTCGGATACAAACTCTCCGTCGGCATCGAAGGATACTACCGCGAAGCCAACTTCCTGTCCGACGTTTACGACCAGTCGAATCTTGGCTTTGCCGTCCAAGCTCGGAAGCAGATCTGGAGAGCCCTCACCGCCAGGGCTGAATACCGTCTTGAGCAAATTGAGATCTTCAACGTGGATGAAGATAATGTTGGTATCGAGATTGAGGAAGCCGAAGGCACCTACACACGCAGTGCCCTCGAAGGCGCACTCATCTGGGATACCCGGGATAGTCTTTTCCTGACACGCCGTGGCGAAGTCGTGCAATTCACCGGATTTATTGCCGGTGGGGGACTGGGCGGCGACGTGCAAACCTACGGGCTCTCCTTGGAAGCGTCCAAGTACTTTTCCCTGCCATGGGACCTCATCTTCTTGGTGAAAGGTCAATTGGCGGTTGTTGACGGTTGGGGCGGAAGCCAAGACAGCAACGAATACGGCGAAGGTGTTCCCATCTTTGACCGCCTCTATCTGGGTGGCGCAAACAACCTCCGTGGTTTCAACTTCCGAGAAGTGGGGCCAGTTGATGAGGATGATAATCCCATCGGTGGTAACAGCCTCGCCTACCTCACCGTGGAGCTTACTTTCCCTATCATCTCTCGCGTGCGGGGAGCTGTTTTCTCGGACATCGGGTTTGTAAATCCAAATGCCTATGACTTCGGAACGGATAGCGTGAATGCCGATATTGGTATCGGACTTCGTCTGGATCTCCCCATCGGACCGATCCGGGTCGATTACGGTATTCCCGTCATTTACGAGAGCTTCAACGGCCCTCCGGGCAAATATAATTTCAATATTGGTTATCAATTTTGAACAAAACCCAACCTTCGGTGGTCATATCTTGACTGCTGGTCAATTCCTGCAATTTTTCAAATCCAAACATCTATGATCAATCGTCGTTCCATAATCACCTGTCTCTCCATCCTTGTCGCCGTCACGGCGGCTTCCTCCTCAGCTCATGCGCAAGTCAAACTGGGCATCGTCGATATGAACGCTGTTTTCACGGCCTACTACAAAACGAAGGATGCTGAAGCCAAACTTAACGATGCCCGTGCGGCCGCCAAAAAGGAGCTGGATGAGCGCCTGGAGACATTGAAAAAATCCATGGACGAAATCAACAAGCTCAACCAAGAAGTGGAAAAACCCGAGCTGAGCCAAGATGGCAAAGAAAAAACCGCCAAAATTCGTGACGAAAAAGTTCAGGAAGCCAGAAACTTGGATCGCGAGATTTCTGAATTCCGCGGAACCCGCGAACGCCAACTCCAAGAACAATTCATGCGCATGCGCAAGGACATCGTCGAAGACATCATGAAGACCGTCAACGAGAAGGTCAAAGCCGCTGGCTTTGACATTGTCATGGACAAAAGTGGCATGAGCATGGGGCAAATTCCCGTGGTGCTTTACTCACGTGCCGATCTCGACTTCAGCAGCGAATTAATCACGGCCCTGAACAAGGCCGCTCCAGCTGCCGCTAACTAAGTCATCCTTCATGACCCTTCGGGAGGCTGCAGAAATTGTTGGCGGCTGGGTCGCACCTGAACATTCCGACATCGAAATCACCGGGCCTGCATCATTGGATGATGCAGGCCCAGGTGATTTTTCGTTTTATGGAAGTCCGAAATATCTCAAGAATCTGAGGAAGTCCAAGGGGACGGCGTGCTTGGTGCCCATAGGTTTTGATGAAGACGTTCAGCCGGCTCCTGTTTTGGTTGAAAATCCGGCAAAAGCTTTTGCCGCACTCTTGGAACATTTTGCGCCTGTTCCTGTGGTTTACTCTCCCGACGTGCACCCCACGGCTGTGGTTGCCGAAGGTGCGGAATTAGCACAAGGCGTACACCTCGGTGCCCATGTGGTTGTTGAGCCCGGTGCAAGCATTGGCAAAGGGAGTGTTGTTTCTGCAGGCTGTTACATCGGCCACAATGTGATCATCGGCGAAGATTGCCTGATTTATCCCACAGTGACGATTCTTGAGCGGTCTCAGATCGGAAATCGGGTGATCCTGCATCCCGGTGTGGTGATTGGTTCGGATGGGTTCGGTTACGAGCTTAGAGAAGGACGCCAACAAAAAATTCCCCAAACGGGTATTGTCGAAATTGGAGATGAGGTGGAGATTGGGGCAAACACCACTGTGGATCGGGCACGATTCGGGCGGACCCGCATTCTTGGCGGCACGAAAATTGATAACCTTGTGCAGATTGGCCACAATGTGACTGTCGGCGAGAACTCAGTTCTTTGCGCTCAGGTCGGAATTTCTGGAAGCACCAAAGTGGGGAGTTCCGTGACCCTCGCAGGCAAAGTTGGGCTCAATGGCCACATAGAAGTGGGAGATGGTGCCGTTGTCAGTGCCATGGCTGGCGTGACCAAATCCGTTCCGCCCAATGAAATCCTCGTAGGACTGCCCGCCAGGCCAATGCGGGAATTCAAAGAAAATTTTGCACTTCTCCGCAATATCAACAAACTCTACGAGCGGGTGAAGGTGCTTGAAGACCGGCTGGCCGAAGCCGGGCGTGAATAAATGTGGGCGAAGTTGCTATCCAGGTCAGGGGGCATGGGCGTCTCGCTCGTGTGGACCGCAGGTGCTCACCGAGATTCCCTGATATTCGCCTGCAACCGAAAAGTGATGGAACAACTCACGCCTCTATGAAAAAGGCCGAACGGATCGACGAGTTTGTGCGGTCCATGGCCTTGGAGGACGACCCCTCAAAACATCCCTGCTATCTCGCTTTTTTTCAGTGTTTTAATGCGGGGGACTACTATGAAGCCCATGATGTCCTCGAACATCTCTGGCTCAAAGGCCGCGATGAAAACTATGCCTTTTTTAAAGGACTGATTCAGTTGGCGGGCGCTTTTGTTCACCTCAAGAAACAATACGAGCGTCCCACCCATCCCAAGGATGGACGAAGGCTTCATCCCTCCGTCCGGTTATTTCGACTGGCCTTAAAAAATTTGGAGAGTTACCCGAATCCTTACATGGGGCTCAACCTCGCCAATGTTCGTGAACTGGCTAAGTCAATGATAAGCCGCATCGAGGCGAGAGATTTCACCGTCAACCCTTGGAGTCCCAATGAGCGTCCACAGATTCTCCTGAGGGAATCTTGAATGAGGTGGTAGGGATGGCGGTCCCTCGCCGTCCGTTGCGCGGAGAAATGAGTCAGCTGGCAAGCTGACTGTTGCGCATCAGCTCAAGTGGGGTGCGATTAAAAGTGGGTGAGGTTGGCATGTAAACAAGGGGGCATGGTCGTCTCGACCGTGTAGGAATGGGCTCGACATGGAGAATCACACTCAAAAACGGGCGAGACGCCCGTTCCCCCTGCCTCACCCACTTTAAATCACCCCCCCCTCAAGCGCTAACCTACTTATGCAGGTTGGCAATCTTGCTCCATAATTCCCGCTCGTTGTCAGAAATTGGGCTTGTTGGCAGTGTCACTTGAAGGAGCACAAAGAAGTCGCCCCTCACACCGTTTTTGCTAGGGAGGCCCTTGCCCGCAAGCCGAAATTTTCGACCAGGTTGAGAGCCTGCCGGTACTTTTAACTTTGCCCGCCCCTCGAGTGTCGGTACGGAAATCTCTGTGCCCAAAACAGCCTCCCAAGCGGGTATTTCATACTCGTGAATGACATCACTCCCTGAGATTTCCAGGTCAGGGTGCTTCTCATATTTGACCCGTAAATAGAGATCACCTGCGGTTCCTCCTGCGGCACCAGCTCCTCCGATGCCGGCCAGCCGGATTCGCTGCCCCTCCCGGACGCCTTTCGGAATGCGCACGGTGTAGGTTTCAGCTTTTGGGCTGCTGGCGCGGCGGAAAGAAATGCTTCGGGTCGAACCATGGAACGCCTCCTCCAGAGTGACGAGGATATCTGACTCAATATCCTGACCGCGCAGTGGCATGCTTTCCCCATAGTCTTGCCAACCCCCTGCAGCCCTTGACCCACGGCGTGTTCCGAACATTTGCTCAAAGAAGTCGCTGAAGCCGGTTCCCCCAAATTCGTATTCCACGCCCCCGCCACCTCGCGAGAAACCACCACCATAATTTCCACCCCCAGGCCCGCCCTGAGGAGGTTGTTGCCAATTTGGGCCAAGATCGTCGTATTTTTTGCGTTTTTCTGGATCTCCGAGCACTTCATACGCCTCGTTGATCTCCTTAAATTTCTCTTCGGCCCCCTTTTTGTCAGTGGCCACGTCGGGGTGATACTTCCGCGCCAACTTGCGGAAGGCGGATCGGATTTCGTCATGACTGGAGGATTTCGCAACCCCCAAGGTTTCGTAATAATCGCGGAACTGAACTGGCATGTAATAAAATTGCTACGTTGAGGAGCTTATACAAACTTGTGATCGGCGGGAATCTTGTAAATGCTCTGATTGTAAATGATTGATATCCGTCTCCTTCGCGACCAACCCGACCAAATCAAAGCCCGCCTTGCCGCCAGGGATCCGTCCCTTGTGGCCATGGTGGATGAGATATTGCATTGGGATGGCATGCGGCGGACCGCAGAGACAAGTCTCCAACAGATCCAAGCGGATCGCAACCGACTGAGCAAGGAAATCGGAAAATTGCGTTCGCAGGGGATGGACTCTTCTGCGCTTGAAGCTGACGTCAAAAGCCGGGCTTCTGAGATGGAAGAACTCAGCAAGGCCGGGGAAGAGTATTCTACCCGTCAGAGGGACCTCTTGCTCTCGCTTCCCAATCTTCCCCATGAAAACATTCCGCCGGGTCGCAGTGCAGCCGATAACCCAACTCTGAGGACCTGGGGAGAAAAGCCAATCATCGATTCGCCGCAGGATCACTTGGCCATCGCCACGCGATTGGGGTTGGTTGATTTTGAACGCGCTGCCAAAGTGGCAGGCAGCGGGTTTGTTTGCTTCACCGGTCAGGGCGCACGCCTCGAACGGGCTCTCATCAATTTCCTGCTCGACCTCCACACCCAGGAAGGTGACTACGTCGAAGTGGCCCCTCCACATCTCGTCCGACCCGAAGCACTCATCGGCACAACCCAACTTCCAAAATTTGAAGATCAGCTCTACCGCACAGCAGAAGACCTTCTCTACCTCGCACCCACCGCCGAGGTGCCGGTCACAAACCTGCATCGTGAAGAGATCGTCGCCGAATTACCGATTCATTACGTGGCCTACACACCGTGTTTTCGCAGGGAGGCCGGCTCCGCGGGTCTCGGCACGCGCGGGCTCATTCGAATGCACCAATTTGACAAAGTCGAACTCGTCAAAATATGTCGCCCGGAAGACGCCGCATTCGAGTTGGAATCCCTCACCGCTGACGCCGAGAAGGTTCTGCAGCGCCTCGGTCTCCACTACCGCGTCATCGAACTCTGCGCCGGGGATCTCGGCTTTGGGGCAACCCGCACCTATGACATCGAAGTCTGGGCCCCAGGGCAGGGGGACTACCTCGAGGTTTCGAGTTGTTCAAATTTTGGCGATTACCAAGCCCGCAGGATGAACCTCCGTTTCAAAGGCGAAGACGGCAAAACACAGTTCTGTCACACCCTCAACGGCTCAGGAACCGCCCTCGCCCGCCTTTACGTCGCCCTCTTGGAATCCGGCCTTCAGCCCGACGGCTCCGTCCGCCTCCCAGAGGCACTCCACTCCTACTTTGGCTCGGGCGTGATCGTTGGGTGAAGTCGCATCCCCAGCAACACCCCAGAAGGGACCTGTGCCATCACCAAAAATCACTGTTATTTTCGATCCCAGTTCGTGGGTCGTAGGATACTGGGAGCGGCGAATTCATTCGCCGAGCGAAAAATGTGCAGTACGAAGTGAGGGTCGCACAAGAGTGGCGACGAAAGTTTGCCGATCCCAGTGGGGCGCTGCAAACAGGGAGCGGCGACATCCTGGCGCCTTCCTCATTCTTCACCCGGGACCGCTGGCAACCTCTCAATATCCCCGCTTGATGACACCTCCACGATGCCGATCAGGCAATTAAGAATTTTTAACAGAAGGAAACAAAGGTAACAAAGAATCGATCCAAGAAGGCAATTAACCTCGGATTACAGGAATCACCGAGGGTCCCAATGACATCCTCAATTTTCTTGAATAGGGGTCTCCGTGTGGCTAAAAAATCCCAATGAGACGCCATGGACGAAGGCTACCCTTTGTTGCGACATTTGTAGGAGTTATGTCGCCGGCGACTTATCTCCTACAAATGTCGCCGGCGACTCAATAACACTGTTCGGCACATAAGAACATGCTCCACATTGCAACAAATGATCAGGAAAAAGCGTTCATGCGAAATCGAAAACTCGATGGCGATTCCAACGAAAGCGACTCACTACTTTTAGATAAAATCGTGGAGGCTAAAGACCAGACCGCGGTATGCCCTCGCTGTGGAGGCGATATACTATACACCGAGCGAGGAAATTCCCACGCCATCTGGTGCCAAAACTACCAAGTTTGCAACATGCACCAAACTATGAGAGGAATTTAACAATTGGCAACAGTGCACACTAAGCACCGAACAAGGCGCATGCACTCAACCCTCAGTCGCTAAAGCTCCTTCGGGCGAGTGATGCGCAACGTTCGGCAACGAGAATACATCCCAATGAGTCGCCCCATTTTGATTCGCATCGCAGCAACCTTGTGTTTCCTAACCGGGATCGCACACACGATTGGCACCTTCATGGATATTCCAGAGGAGCAGATGCAGATGCTTGAAACGGTAGATGCGATGAAAAAAACGATGGTTCCGATGCCCGTCGGATCGGATCGAAGCTACATGCAAATTCTTGATGGAAATAACTTTTGTACGAGCCTTCTTCTTTTTCTGAGTGGCACTCTACTGTTCTCTACAGCGAACGCTCTGATTGAAGGCGCCCCCGGCCGAACAGTCCTCATTGTTGGCATCGGTCTAGCCATTTTCGCCATCATTAGCGCTATGTATTTCTTCCCACTCCCAGCGATTCTCACAGGCGCCGCAGCATGCTTAATTTTTTTACGCTCGAGCACGCAATGGTGGGATAAAACGTGGCACCTAAAACCTGCCGAAGGCGTCGCAGATCAACGCACTGCCCGCCGCGAGACGAAAATTTAATGAACATTCAAACCCTTAACCTCGATTCGGAGCGCGCTCTCGGCAGCGCGTGACTGGACTCGTACGGCAAAGAAAACCATCGTCGCATGAGTAGTTCAAATCACACGGAGTTCAGTGCCATCTCTGGCTCCGCCTTCGACATCCTCGACGAAGGTTTGGCGGGAGCACATGCATCTACCCGCTGGTCTGGTTCTATGGGCGTCTCGGCTACCTATCCGAATCTACGAGTTCATCTATCCGGATGTTGGTTTCGAGCGCGAACCTCCTCCCCGCAATTGCATTGGCGCGTGTCCGGCTTGAGCAGATTGTTGTTGCCTCATATTTGATTCACGAGGATGCAGACACCGCCTTGGTTCCATACCTACGGCACTACCCGATCGATGCCTATCGCAGCAACAAAGGCGCAATCGGGAGTCCTGAGTTGGCCAAGCATCTTTCGCCCGTCGCACACGAAGCTACTTATCGAGCGGCGAAATCTGCCAAATCTGTTATCGACAAGGATTACGATGGCGCTGACTCCATGCTGAACAAGAGCAAGTGGACCAAGCTAGACCTACTGTCGATGGCGAAAAGGCGAGATCTGCTCACCAAAGGGGCTAAGGGGCCTTCGTCCTTTCCTTTGGAGTTGAGCTACACTTCGTTTTACCGAGACTTTAGTTCAGTAGTGCACACGAGTTCGATGGGTATCTCCCCGGATTTTGTGACCGTCGAGTTAGGTGCCGGAGGCGAACTGAAGTTTCGGCCACTCGGAATATGGACCAATTATCTGACAATGACCTTGGCGAGTTGGGACATTTTGAATGTATTTGAGCTATTGAGAGCGATGGAGATAGATCGGGAGCCTGAGCTGAAGGCCCTGAATACAAAGTGGAACCAACTCCGGGATGCCTTTTTCGCAGCAAAAGAGCAAGAAGCCGAACAAGCCGCGCCATGACAACTCCTACCAGCTGC
>JBGTLQ010000250.1:0-4156 GCA_041744075.1 Terrimicrobiaceae bacterium | reverse complement strand
AGCTTCCGCACCCGCGGGGCATATCCCGCAAGTTTTTTCATCCCCTCCTGGGGGGAGAGTGTCATCGTTTGCGAGAGCAACTGCACCGTGAATAACTCGGGAAGGAGGATGAAGTCGGACTGATAATCCGCCGCGATGTCCACGAAATAAGACACCTGCTGCGCAAACTGCTCGAAGGAACGGACCTTGCGCATCTGGTATTGGATGCAGGAGACGCGCACCTTGCGAGGGCCATGCTTGCGTGCCTTAAAATCCGGATTGAGCCACTCGATCAAGCTCGCGTTATTCTTGCTTCGCTGATCCCGAAGATAGTGCCGGAGCAGGCCGCGCACTTGAAACCCCTCACGCAGTTGGAACGAAAGCACGAGATCCCGAATCTCCCCGGTTTTTACCCGCTCAATGTATTCCTCGGGCGAGAATTGAGTCTCATAGTCACAGTAGTTCCAGATCCGCCCTCCGGCGAGAATGCGCCGGAGGTTCAACCGGCGGCAAAGCTCCCGCCGCGCCTCGTAGAGGGCTGCGCCGACCCCCAGCCCGCGCGCTTCTGGATGAACGTAAACATCCGCGCCGTAGAGCGTGTCGCCCTGCGGATTATGATTGGTAAAAAATCCACTGTCTGTGATCCCTGCCCAGGTGTGCTGTCGAAGAGGATCCGGCACGAGATTCACGATCAACGAAGCGCAGGCGCCGACAATTTTGTTGCGCACGGTGGCGACCATCTGGCCATCTGGAAAAATTCGCATATGCGAGCGGATATGCACGGGATCCCAAACAATGTTATCGGCCGCCATCTGCGGATACGCAGCATGATTGAGTTCGACCATGGCCTGAATATCTTCTGGTAGAGCAACACGGATCTTCACCTTGGCCGGGATCTTCTTCGGTTTTGACGTCATCAGGGGAGACTACCACAGACACACCTGTTCAACGCTCCAAAAATCATCTTTCTATCGAAAGCGTCTGCACTCACGTGGATGGACCGCTCCCCCACGACAGCTGCCAAAAGCAGGAGGGAAGGCGCTTGTGCCGCATCGCGGGTTGGTGACGGCGCTGGGGCTGGCATGTGAGCGCAGGTACTGGCGGGTCCATTACTGCTGGGGAAATTTCTTACAGAATTGGTACCAGTGTGCAAAAATCAAACAGACAACGACTGAGTTTGGTGAGAGGGCTGGCTATTCCGCGAGAAGATCTTTGGCGTGGGCAACGGCCGTGGCGGATTTGCCTCCAAGCATGCGGGCAATTTCGGTGATGCGGGAGTCATTTTTAGTGGGGTGGAGAGAGGTTTTTGTTCGTCCGTCATGGACCTCCTTCGAGACCACAAAGTGATTGTGGGCGGAGGCGGCGACTTGGGGGAGGTGGGTTATACAGAGGACCTGACGGTTGGTGGACAGGTCGCGCATGCGAACGGCGACGCGGGTGGCAATTTCCCCGCCGACATTGGAATCAATTTCGTCAAAGACCAAAAGTGGCACATCATCCTGCTCAGCGAGTGCTCCTTTGAGAGCAAGCATGACGCGTGAAATTTCTCCACTGGAGGCAATGGCACGGAGTGGGCGTGCTTCTTCTCCTGGGTTGGGGGAAAAGACAAACTCAGCGACTTCCATGCCTTGGGGGCCGGGTTCCGGGAGTTTTTCCAGCGTGATCGAGAATTCGCACTTGGCAAATCCGAGATCCTTGAGTCCTGACGTGACTTTCTTTTCGAGAGCCCGCGCGGCTTCTTGGCGCTTGGCGGTGAGTTTGGCTCCTTTGGATTTGAGGTGGGCAGCGGCTTTTTGGATTTCGGCATCGAGTTCGCCCGAGCGTGCGGCGCGGCCTTGGAGTTCGTTCAGGCGGGAATTGGCTTGCTGCAAAAACTCAAGGATTTCGGGAATCGAGGATCCGTATTTGCGCTTGAGCGTTTGGATCAGATCAAGACGGGACTCGACGGCCACGAGGGCGGCGGGGTCAGCATCCACATTATCGGCATAACTTTGCAGGGCAGAGTCTAGTTCGGCGAGGCTCTCGGATGAGGTTTCGGCAAGGGAAACCAAGGCTTCAGCCGCAGGGTCCAGTTTTGCAAGCTCACGGGTCGAACGGACGGTGTCGGAAATTCCGTTCAGCAGAGAATATTCTTCTCCAGAGAGTTTTGCAGAAAGCCCACCGCAGAGTTGAAGGATCCGCGTGGCGTTGGCAGCAGCTCGGTGTTTGGAGACAAGGCCCTCTTCCTCGTCAGCGTGAAGATCGGCTGATGAAATTTCTGTGGTCTGATGAGTGAGCAGGTCAATCTCCCGAAGCGCGGACTGTTCGTTTTCATGGATTTCGCGGTGTTCGCGTTCCAGAGCCGTGAGACTGCGCCGAGCATCAGTAACCTCCGACCTCAAAGAATTCGCTCCTGCAAAGCTGTCCAGCAGGCGGGTTTGTTGGTCGCGTGAGAAAAGGCTCTGATGGTCATGAGGCCCATGAAGATCCACCAATTGAACCCCCAGCGATCGCAGCACGGTCAGGGTGCAAGGCGACCCATTCACAAATTGGCGTCCGGCCCCTTCCGTTGAGAGCGAGCGTTTGAGCAGGAGGCGTCCCTCCTCGCAAGGTTCGACGCCAGCCTCCTCCAAAACAGAGGCCAGGCGATGATCGGCTATGCCATCAAAAACCGCTTCCACCGTACAGGTGTCTGCCCCTGAGCGAATCAGCGTTTTGTCAGCCCGTTCGCCGATGAGCAAATTGAGGGCGCCAATGATCACACTCTTGCCGGCTCCGGTTTCCCCGGTGATGGCCGTGAACCCGGGTCCAGGTTCCCAAAAGAGGTCCTCGACGAGCGCAAGATTGCGGATGCGCAGAGATGTGAGTGTGGCGGACATGAAGGGCTGTGGGCCGGAATGAATGATGGGATTTCTTATTCGGGAAGCCACCCGAGGCATAAGCGAAGATTGCTGATTCCTCCGCGCTGGGGTTTGACCTGCAGCTTCTCGAATTCAGGTTCGCGGGCCGTGAGGGCAGAGGCCTCAGCGGCAAATTCGGTTTCAAGTTCGGCGACTTGGGCTTTTACGCTTTCCAGCGTTTGTTCTGCCGTGGCAGCTTCTGAGCCTTCCTTCATGGATCGGCTGACTCCGCGTGCTGCGGTGGTGACGCGTCCAAGGTTGGTGGCGCTGATGGCTTTTTTTCCAAGAAAGGCACCAAGCAGGCTGGAGCCGACGGAGATCATGGTCTGCATCGTGGCTGCGGAGGCCTGTTGTTTCTGCCTTTCCAGGGCGGCCTGAGCGCGTTCAAGCCGGGCTTGAACGGCTGCCTGACGGGAGGCAAATTTTTTGCGAAGGGTATCAACGGCCGCATCCCGAGATTCCCGAATTTGTAGGGCGAGGCGGGCCCGGAATTCGCCTTCGGTTTCTTGTGGTTCTGAGACGGCCTTGGGATCTTTGCAAGTGAGGACTTCCAAGATTCGTGAACCGGCCAGCCATGATCGAAATTCTTTCTCCCATGCTGTATAATTTTTGGTTTGGGAGGCTGGTGCTGGAAGAGCCTCATAGGTGGCTCCTTCGGCCGGTTCGTGGGTTAATGCTGACAACGAGATTTCCAAAGATTCCGCCGAGCCCCAATCCACGGGTGCCATGGCCGATGGAAGCGGCGCCGCCAAGAGCACGCTTTCGGTCGTTTCGAATCCAGTTTTTGTGTGTTTGTAGGTGAGTTCTGCCGCACCGATGAGCACCGGCCGATATTGGGGTGATGGGAAATTGGGTGGCACAAAAACTTGTGGGATGGCGGGAGGAAGCGGTGGCCGGGTGCTGACAGCTTCTGGCAGGGGGGATTCCTGTGTGTTTGCGGCAGGCAATGAGGGAGCTTGGTTGCGACCTTCCATCAGGGTGCGGATTTGATCGCGTGTGAGTGGGCCGCGCAAATAGCTCATCACCCATCGCGTCTCAAAGACGGTGGGGGCATCGTCATTCACATTATTCATCAGGAAAACCCGATTGCCCAAACTGGCTAAGAGGGCCTCCATTTTTTGGCGGTCAAATTTGCCTGCGGAGGAAGCCCCCTGCAATCCATCGAGGACCCGGGCCTTGTCACGTTCCGTTTGCAAGCGCCCGATAAACCATGTGCCGGCATTGGACAGGGCTTTGTAATCGAGGTCCACGGGGTTTTGTGTGGCGAGCACCACGCCGACACCAAAGGCTCTGGCCTG
>JBGTLQ010000249.1:0-26329 GCA_041744075.1 Terrimicrobiaceae bacterium | reverse complement strand
CGGCGGGCAGGACAACATCCAAGCCGTGGTCGGGCAATTGAGCACATTTTTCACCGACCTCGGCTTCACCTTCCCGCCGTTCAACTTTGTCGGCTGGAGTCGCGGTTGGATTGCCGAAGACATGGAGAACAATGTCGCTCAGTTCAAAAAGAGTCGCTACCTGAAGCGCACTCTCAAAGAGCTCGTCACCAACAGCGTCATGCTCTCCCGGCAGATCAAGGGGATTGACAACTCGAAGCTTAAGGCGCCCAAGCCTCATGTGAGCGACTCACATTTGCGTACCTGAATGCCCTTTCGCCATCGGCGAATGGCAATCACCAAGGCGAGCGGATGCTTGTGGCTCATGGCGCAGGCTGATAAGTCCCACCATTATGCCCCGCGTCATCTACCACCTTGATATGGATGCTTTTTACGCGTCCGTTGAGCAGCGTGACAATCCGTCTCTTCGGGGGCGCCCTGTCATCGTCGGATCGTCCCCCGACAAGCGGGGAGTGGTGTGTGCAGCCAGCTACGAGGCCCGCAAGTTCGGGGTCCGGTCAGCGATGCCGTCAAGGGTTGCGCACGGGAAGTGCCCTTCCGGCGTGTTCATTCGTCCCCGCATGGAAGCCTACCGCACCGAGTCGCAGGCCATCATGGCGCTATTGACGCGGTTTGGCGGCGGTGTCGAACAGGTCAGTGTGGACGAGGCCTACTTGGATATGGGCCACCGGTTTGAAGTCTTTGATGCGGAGGCTGCCATGGAATTGGGCCGGGAAATGAAGGGACTCATCCGATCCGAGCGAGGCCTGACTGCCAGCATCGGGATTGGTGCCAACAAGCTCCTCGCCAAGATCGCGAGCGATCATGGAAAGCCCGACGGTCTCTTCTGTATCAGCGAGGAGGAGAAGGCGGAATTCCTACGACCGCTCCCGACATCGGCCATCCACGGCGTTGGCAAGGTGACGGCCGAGGCGCTGGCCAAGGCTGGGCTGCGCACGATTGGCGACATTCAGGATTACCGGGGCGAATTGCGGGCTCTGGTTGGCTCCTTCGCGCCAATCCTCCGGCGTTATGCGGTGGGGGTGGATGAACGGGCTCTGGAATATGACGGGGAGGTGAAGAGTGTGAGTGCCGAAGAAACATTTGAACACGATACCGACGACCGACGGGTGTTGGTGCCTGCGTTGAAGGAACAAGCCCGGGAATTGGCCAAGAAGCTTGGCAAGGAGCGGTTGGCCGCACGGACCGTCCAGATCAAAGTCCGCTACAGCGACTTCACGACCCTCACCCGTCAGACCAGTGTTGAAGATCCCGTGGAGAGCGCCGGGGATATTTACGTCATTGCCTGTGCCATCCTTCGCCGGGAGCGCCTCGTAAACAAGCCCCTCCGGCTTCTCGGGCTGGGCGTGACCGGTTTGGTGCCACCAAGTTTGCAACTCCCCTTGCTGCTCTGACCCCGCATTTTATTAATGTGGCTCGCCTTGGCCTCCAATACTGAAAATCGGACTGCGGCAGTTTAGCGTCTTTGATCAGCACGCTGATTCGTTCGTTGACTGGTACAATGACTGATGGTTTGCCGCCGAATTGGGAGATCGATGTTGTTGTGCCGTCTATGGAAGAGCTTTATGCGAGCAAGATCCGCAGAGGTTTATTTGGAGCCCTCGTTGAGTCGTTTCTCTGTTTTTCGCATCAGGTGTTGATGGTAATAAGCTGCTCGATCTCTGGCCGACATGGCAGAGGTGATCATATCATACTTTCGTTCGGCCTGAGCCGCTTCGGGATTGTTTCTTGAGACCTCGGCCAGGGCGGCGAATTGGACATCCATTCTTTGGATTCCCTGAAGAATTTGTCGTTCCTCACGTTTAAGATCCTCAAGTACGAAAGGGATAAAGTTAGGGCGGATGGCAGCCACAAACTGCTCCACGCTTCCGTTTGGACCCACCAAGTGATGAAAATTATTTGCGACCAGACGGCTTGTGTCAGCGCTGTTTCCAGCTTTTACCAATTGGAAACCAGGTGTGTAACCATCGGATTGCAACATAAACGGTTTGGCCTGGTCGTCTGGCTCGACCCCCACCACGGATGGAACCCACTTGCTCACTTTCGTGAAAAGTTGGTTTGTCTCACGGCTACCAAGAAACAGGAGGAAATCGGCAGCTATTTCGGGATTTTTGGAATCTCGGGTTAGTCCAAGGGAAACTCCTGTTGTGCCTCCGGCTTCTGAAAATGCGCCGAGCACATTGCTACCAAAGACAGGATGCTGTTTTGATGGAAGAGGGATTCGTGTGGCCGCGAAAGGGAAGCTGGCCTGTTGAGAGATGCTGGTTGCGTCCCAGCTTCCAGTCACAATCATGAGTGCCCGGCCTTGGACAAAATAAAAGCTGGCATCATCGCGTGTCACCTGCATGAAACCCGGCTGCATCTTGGTGGCAACCTCCCTCATTAATTCCAAACCGTTGAGAACCTCTGGCGAGTCCAGCCCCCACTCACCATCAACAAGCGCCTCGGTGATTCGGGATGGCACTTCAACCAGAGTTCCAGGGGGTCCCAGATCCCGCATTTTCTTTTGAGTTTGGCTGATGAACAACGTGTTCATTAGCAATGGAGAGTTATAACGCGAACCGGAAATGGGAATAATTGATTGTCCGGTCTGTTGAGAGAAATCGTCAACCTTCTTGGTTAATGCGATCAACTCTTCGTAAGTCGATGGCAGATCTCTTGAGCCAGTTATTTCCTCAAGCAAGCTCAAGTTGACAAACAAGCGGATGCTGTAGCCTGAAATTGGCACACCGTAATATTCCAGCAAGCTGTTGTTAAATCCTCCCAGCATTCCATCGACAAAAGTGTCGCGAAAATACGTGTCTTCCAAATCGGTGCCTTTGTTGTAAGGGTTTGGTTTTTGTGCCAGATCAGTGAGGGGAACAAAAAAGCGTGCCAACCGTTCGGGGGTCATTCCGATCCCAATCTGGATAATATCTGGCGCTGTTCCACCCACCAATTGGGTGATCAACCAATTCTGGTAGATGCGCTCCGGGATGGGGAGTTGTCTAATCCGGACCCCGGGGTGAAGTTTCATGTATTCCTTAGCCATTGCGTCGATCGACGCGCGCACTCCTCCCTCCAATTGCCAGTGCGCAAGGCGGATCTCGACCACCTTGTCCCCGGTTTCAGTCCGCTCACCAAATCGCAGCATGGCGATGCGGCCCAGGCTGATGAAGAAACACAGGGCTAGCAGGCTGATACCAATGGTGTTTAGAAAACGTTGCATTCTTCGGGGAGAGGTCAGATTTGTGAGATCTCTAAGTGGAAATTCATTATGAAAAATTAATTTGGGAACTCCGATTGGCGGGCTTGACCTTCACTCGGTTCAATTTTCCACCGAAAAAATCAGCTTCGACAACCGTGTTGCCGCGAGCGTGGAGTTTGAATTCCACGTTCCAGTCTTTTGGCCAGGAAGGGAGCAGGAGAATTTTTTCCTCGGTATTCTGGAGTAACATGGTCTGTAGAGTCAAGGCGAAGGCTCCAAAATGATCGACGTCTGGAATCCAATCAAACGCTTTATGCCAAGTCCAAAAACCCGGGAACCGCGCATATTGGGAATCGCCAGGGAGATTGTCCTCAATCCATGGGATCAGTTCATCCACCAATCCCAACGATGCTGCATGGATGCCATCCTGCCCCCAGCACCCCTTATTAACACAGGCTCGCTTTCGAAAAGTTTCGCGGGCCAGCTTGAGATCCCCGTTAAGGAGGGTGTGCAAACGATATGGGAAGACTGCGTAGAGTTGCGGGTTCTCGCCGTTTCGAGGTTTGGGATCGAGGAGTTCGGCGGCTGGAGCCAGGATGGTTTTACCTTTATTCACTGACGTCGGGACCGGTGGCAGCGATGCGAGAAGCCCCTGCCACGTGATGCGATCTGGAGGCGAAACCTCGGAACCTGGCAGTGCGAGCAGCCGGTTTAAGACGTAGTGAAGCCCGGCGATTTCCGAAGAGCGCGGAGCCGATGCGGACGTGGGTGGCACCTTCTTCGATGGCCACCTCGAAGTCATTTGTCATACCCATGGAGAGCAGGGGCAGTTCGGCATCGCAGCGGTCGCGCAAGAGACGGAGGCTGCGGAAGACGGGACGGACATCCTCGGGGTTCTCAACATGGGGGGCGACGGTCATGAGACCCTCAATGGAAAGATGGGGGAGTTTCAGCATGCCAGGGAGATCTTTAAGCAGGGTTTCGGGTTGGAATCCAAATTTTGAAGCTTCTCCAGAGACATTGACCTCAAGGAGAATCCTCGGAAAGAGTTCCAGATCGGCGGCTATGCGGGCGATTTCTTGGGCAAGACCTAACGAATCAACACCATGGATCATTTCGCAGATGGGGAGCACTTTGCGGATTTTGTTGCTTTGGAGGTGCCCGATGAGATGCCACTGGAGGGACGCAGGAAGGACCGCGGCTTTTGATAGCAATTCCTGCACGCGATTTTCGCCGAAGACCGTTTGGCCGGTGTCGAAAGCTTCTTGCACGACCTCGGGAGGGTGGGTTTTGGTGACCGCGACGAGGGTGATTGAGTCCCCTTGGCGACCGCTGCGCTCGGCGGCAGCATGGATCCTTTCTTTAATCTCAGTGAAATTTTTTTGAAAACCATGCATCAGATTACCTTGCTTAAAACGTAGAACGACATTAGACGAACTAATACTCAAGGGCAGCTTATGCAAATTGAAACCTTTAAAATCTTTTGTGATCTCGCAGATTCATCGAGTTTTTCGCGTGCCGCGGAAACGAATGGAATCACGCAAAGCGCTGTCAGCCAGCAGGTAAGAGCGATGGAGCGCAAGTTTGGAGTCAAGCTGATTGAACGCGGGCGGAAAAATTTCTCGCTCACGCCCGAGGGTCAGGCCTTTTTGGAAGCAGGCCGGAACATCTTGGGAACGATGGAAGGTTTGGGAGCCCAAATCCAAGAACTTAAGCATGTGGTGGCTGGTGAGTTAAGGGTCGCGACGATTTTCAGTATCGGGCTCCACGAACTGCCTCCCTGTCTCAAAGAATACCGTCATCAATTTCCTTTGGTGGACGTGCGGGTGGAATATCGTCGCTCGACCGAGGTGTATGCGGCGGTGTTGGATGGCCGGACAGACGTGGGATTGGTCGCGTATCCGAGTGATCGGCGGGGGCTAAATGCGGTCACATTTTGGCGGGATCGCCTCAAAATCATTTGCTGCCCATCCCATGCATTTGCGTCGAGAAAATCCGTTTCTATGACGGAATTGGATGGCGAAAAATTTATCGCCTTTGAACCGGACCTGCCTACGCGCCGGGAGGTGGATCGCAAGTTTCGCTCGGCGGATGTGAAAGTGCGGATGGTGCTTGAATTTGATAATATTGAGACCGTGAAAAAAGCGGTCGAGGTGGAGAATGGGATCTCGATTGTCCCTGAGACGGCCGTTCACGCGGAGGTGTCCAGCGGAAGCCTGGTGGCGATTGAAATTGAGGATGCAGATATGTGGCGTCCCCTTGGCGCCATCACACGATCCTCTGCCCGGATCTCCCCGGCGCTTCGGGAATTTTTGGGCAAGCTGACAGAATTCGGCCGCGGAGAGGGATGGGCAGCACCAAAACCAGAAAGCGAAAAGCCTGCCGGGCGTGGACGTCGCAAAAAATCATGAGCAGAGAAGAAGAAAACAGCATGGCACCCGCCGTGGGCATTATCGGGGGTAGCGGACTTTATCACATGGATTCGCTCAAAGAGGTGGAGGAATTTACCGTGGTCACGCCCTATGGAAAACCCTCCGGCCCCCTTGTCCGTGGCGTCATGGGCGGGCGGGATGTTTATTTTTTGCCACGTCATGGCAAGGGCCACACAATTGCCCCCCACGAAATCAATCACCGCGCCAACCTGTGGGCCTTGCGAACGCAGGGAGTCCGTTGGTTGATTGCGGTGACAGCGGTCGGGAGCCTGAAGGAAGAATACCATCCGCGTGAGGCGGTTTTGCCGGATCAATTCTTCGACCGGCTCAGCGGTCGGGAACGCCACACGTTTTTTGGCGAGGGGATTGTCGCTCATGTGGGATTTTCGGACCCCACAAGTTCGAACCTGCGATCAATCCTTGCCGGGGCTTGTGAATCAACCGGCTTAAAATGTCATAATGGCGGAACATATGTCTGCATGGAGGGCCCCGCCTTTTCCACGCGGGCCGAGTCACTGGCCAACCGCCAACTGGGGTTTGACATCATTGGAATGACCAATCTGCCCGAGGCCAAACTCGCGAGAGAGGCCGAGATCGCCATGGCCACACTGGCTTTGGTTTGCGACTACGATTGCTGGAAAGAAAATGAGGTCCCGGTTTCTGCCAATGCCGTTCTAGAGCACCTTCTGGCCAATGTGGCATCCGCCAAAGCGGTTCTTGAAGTCGCGATTCCACAAATCCCCATGATCCCAGACTGGCCGGAACATCGCATGCTCGACACGGCCATTGTGACTCCCAAAGACCACTGGCCGGAAAAAACAATCAAAAAACTCAGTGTGATTTTGGATCGTTTTGTGGGATAAGTAAGTAATTATACCCACTCCAATGAAGAGAAGCCATATTTTTGCAGTTCTGATTGTTCTTTTTGTGGCGGCTTGCAACAGCGCTCAAACCCAAACCAACACCCAAGCCCCCGCCGAGCCGCGAGTGATTGTGGTGCCCCCTGACGAGATGTCACGCACCCCCTCCCTTGCCCCCGCCACAACGGCCACACCAAGCGCGACCGGGGCCGCGACGCCCATCGCCAGCCTCGCTATTCCATCAAAACCGGCCGCCCTTCCCAAAAAACATTCTTACAATTCCTGCAATGTAGCGGACAATTCCATCGCCATCACATTTGACGATGGACCACATCCCCAACTCACTCCAAAGCTTCTTGATCTCCTCAAAGACCGCGGAATTAAGGCCACCTTTTATGTTGTCGGTAAAAACGTCGAAGCCTACCCAGAGATCACCAAACGCATCGTTGATGAGGGCCATGAACTCGGCAACCACACTTGGAACCATCCAGCCCTGACAAAAATTGGAGCCGCCAAAGTCAAATCCGAGATGGATCGAACCACGGCCATCATATCCAAAACCACAGGCGTGACCCCTGCCACCATGCGTCCTCCTTACGGTGCCACGAATGCCTCGTTGAATAAAAAATTGGATGAAGAATATGGGATGAAAGTCATCCTCTGGAGCGTGGATCCTCAGGACTGGAAGTATCGGAATGCGGAACGCGTCGCCTCCCAGCTGATTGAAAACACCAAGCCCGGAGGGATTCTCCTCGCACACGATATTCATGCCTCCACGATCGCCGCGATGCCCCGCACCCTGGACGCTCTGACCGCCAAGGGCTTCAAATTTGTCACCGTCTCCGAATTGCTTGCCAAAGATGGCCCCGTGGAGGTTGTGAAAAAAGAAATCCCCGCTTCCGAACAACCGTAGATCGCACGAATCAAGCGCGCTGTCGGAAAGCGTTAAATACGAGATTCCGAATCGAAGATGGTTATGGGGGGAAACCAGCGAGAAAGCGCAGTTTATGTGGCGGCTATATGATGAGTGACGTGACATCCACGCCCAATCATACATACAGCTCACCTTTGAACGTCCAGTCCACACGAAGCGACTTTGATCTGTGGCCGGATGTTGGTGTCGTTTGTGCTTTTTAAGTTGCCTTCCGGCTGAGGCGAATAGGTGCAGGAGCACTCGGCCATTGCCACCAATCTGCATTCGAAAGAAGCAAATGCGTCATGTAATTACTCCTTAATTTGCTCCTCCAAAGCCGAGCTGTGGTCGTGGTATGTCTTTGACGTCATGTCCTGCGAACACTTCTGCGAGGGAATAATCGCGCGCTTGAGGGAGGCTTATTCCAATGGAAGCGGCTAGTCGCGTCGCTTGCGAAGGATCGAGACGTTCAAAAACCCGGTGACACAACAACCTTCCAGGGCGGAGGAAGGCCTGGTCGATATCATCTGCCCTGCAGTTGATGGTGCAAATAATCTGAAGGCGCAGGAAATCGGCCAGCATCCCATCGGAAAGATTCAAAATTGCGCTCGCTTGGACGCGATTATCGGTCGCTCGGGTCATCAGGGCGGCATCCGCATCTTCAAGGATAACAGCCAATTTGTAGTCTGAGTATAGCTGTCGCTCTTTCCCCCAGAAACCGATAAAATCGGGCTCTGAAAGAATTCCCAGGTTGGCAGGTGAGATGAAGTAGAATCGGTGCGTCTCATTCAGTGAGCCCATCAGATGCCTGAGATACGAGGTCTTGCCGGTGCCCGGCTTCCCCTCAAGAATCGATAGGCCGTGCTTTCGATTGGCAAGTTTTTCAACAAAACCTTTGTGCCATGCGTCTGTTCCTTCCGGATAATGGAGAGAAAAACTCTGTTCCCCCAAAACGGTGTCTGCTTCAAGAACAACATTTTCACACTCGATTCCATAGAAGCTCTTCCGGATGAGCTGGAACCGCCCGCCGGAGATGCAGGAATCCAGGCGGTATGACGCATTGAAATCCTGGACAATCTTTTCAGCTTCTTCATAGCTTGCGGCATAGCCGACGATCCGTCTCGAATCGCCGCAAATAAAGGCCCGTTCTCCAAATTGAAAAATGACATCCTCCCATCGCGCTCCCAAATCCCTGCGTTTTAGGATTCGATAGGAACGAACCACAGATTTGGGAGCTTCGGTTGCCGCTCTTTGATAATCCCATGAACCTTCTAATCTGCACTGGTGGAGACGATGTGCTCCGAATGCTGCAAGAACAGGGATGGGGGGCTCGTTTGATGCTGGAAAAAAAGAGTTCCCTTTTGAGATATCACACACAAATCCGGTTTGTGACGCGCGATCTTCCAGCGGAAGGTCTGATTCAGGGTTTTGAGGCAGCGTTGAAACAATGTGGTTGTGAATTTCCGGTGTCATGTCCGTGATTATCTGCGATGGGAGATCGAGATTCTACGGATTGAATTGTCCCCTATCTTTGGCGGGCGGATTGAAATCAGATTGCGAAAGCGTGTGCCTCCGACTAATACTTCGCCATGAATTCGGTCGTTGAAATCGAATCCGCCATCCGCAACCTACCAGAAGCTGAGTTCTGGAGGCTTTCCGCATGGTTCGACGAACTCCGTACTGATGCGTGGGCACAGCAACTCGAACGTGACGCGAAGGCTGGGAAATTGGACCACCTATTTGAGGAGGCGAAAAGCGAAGCAAGATCACTCAAAGCTTGGTCGGGATGCATCGAGCGTTGATGGTCTGGATCGAATCCTATGCAGAATACCGGTAATTGTTTCATGCCCTCGACTCTCAAACAGGATCTCAAAAAGCTGGATACTCTTGCGTACCACCGGCGGGAATATTCGCAAGTGGACATCCAGAGATTCCATGCTGTGCCTGATAAGAAAGATCGCGAATCCATCGAACTCCTCTACCGTTGGATGCTTACTCCAATTTCCTTGTGGCCAATGAATATCCATGACGTTTTTTCCGCGTGCTTGGATTCACTTGAAGCGAAAAACCCGCTCGATGAAGAAATGACTTTTCTCTTAAAGTGGCTCCCGGACCCCCCATCGGAGGAAGTGTGTCGGGTCACAATGGAGCATGAACACCTCGTCCAGCACGGAAGCTACGAGTCCCTTGTCAAAACGACGGCAAAATTTGATTCCATCGAGAACGAGGCACTGAGAAACACCGACCTTCTTCGCGAGTGGCAGGCCATCAGGAAACAATGGGACATTTCTCAGTTTACCAACGAAAAGGGGATTATCCGCCGCTCCCTGACAGGGGAGAGAAACTTGCGGCCAAGATTCAAGGTGGATTGGTCCAAGCCTCGCCACCGATTCCAAGCCGCCTTCGATGTGTTCTGCATGCGTTGGAACCTCTATGGTATGGAAGGTGACAAGCCTCTCACCATGAAATTCTCAGTCAACCTTACCCCCTATGGGACCATGATTTTCATTCCCGTTTATTGGTCATTCGACGCCAAGCGTGATGTGCGGTGGGATGAGGTCATGAAGCTCCATCGTGCAAGAGCGTTGAAAAAGCAGGGGGAAGGGCTGGCCGACGGGATTGAACAACGGAGAGCCCACGCGGCCAAATTGCAGGTTTTGGATGCCGAGGTAAAGCGGATGAAACTCCAAGGCGCTGCCGCCCATGCGTTCCGCTGCAAGGGTCTCGGACTGGTAGAGGGAACCGATCCCAAACGATTGGCTCGGCTGAGGCGGGAGTTTGGAAAATCTGCCTGATTCGCGTATCCCCCAAAAAAACCTGAACCGGTTCTCGTTCCGCACAGTGCTTGAAAAATGAATGTCGGACGATTAGCTTCTGCAAATGAACAAAACGCCTCCGACTTTGGAAGAAATCAGCAATGCTGTGAAATCCGCATGCGAGGGGCTTCCTGTGCGGAGCGTCGAAGTCTTCGGCTCGTTAGCGCGTGGTGAGGGCCACACGGGAAGCGATGTGGATTTGCTGGTGGATTTTTTGCCGGGGGCGCGATTTGGCCTCTTGGAAATGGGAGCGCTGAAAGAAGATCTGGAAGAGTTGCTTGGCTGTGCTGTGGATCTCGTCTCCCGCAAGGCTGTCGAAAAAAGCCCAAATCCCTACCGTCGCAAATCCATGCTCTCATCTCCCATCTCCGTATATGCTCGATGACAAGCAAAACGGTTTGCTGCGCGATATTCTGGACTCAGCCACCGCCATCACGCGATATCTCGATGGTGTCAGCCGGGAAGACTTTTTCTTGAACACAGAGAAGCAGGATGCCGTCCTTCGCCGCTTGGAAATCATCGGCGAAGCCGCCAGCCGGAGTGCGCCCGAAACGCGGGCTCTTTATCCAAATATCCCCTTTCGCAACATGCGGGGAATGCGCAATATCATCGCTCACGACTACGGGCATGTGAACATTGATCAAGTTTGGGAGACAGCAACAAACAACATGGATAGCCTGATCGAAACTCTCTCCCGCCACTTCTCGTAGGTTTTTCCAAAAAATGTGCGCTTGGATCAAACATGAAACCCCTCCTCTGGATCACCGATGCCCATTGGGATCATCTGTCTTGCGCACTTGAGGATGCTTGATTTGAGAAATTGGGGAAATTTAATGACGAGAACCTGATTGCCGAACTCAACGGCTGACTAGAGGGAATATGCAGGGCTGAACCCGTTCATCATTCAAGCGCGTTTCCCTTTGCGCTTTCTTTCTTCTTTTCGCTCTCTATGCTTGTCGCGATAGTGGCTTCTTAGCGGAAACCAAATCAGCCGCGCGGCTTCAGGGATGTGGTGACCGGCATGAAAGAGGAACCAGATAACACCTTGCCTGATCTCTGCATTCGTGAACCGTTCTGGAAAAAGACTTAGTGCAATAAGAAATTTCGCCTCGCCGTGCCAGTCCATTAAAAGAAATCCATTATCCAATCCTTTTTTATGGAATCGCTTCTTTGATGATCCTTCAGCGACCGCATTCGCGATCCTGTCCATGACGTCAGACATGCTGCAGGTCTTGTCACCGACAAACTCGCGGAAGATTTCGCTGGCCTTGATGAAACACATATGCCCTTCGTCGTTTTTCATGCTGGTAATGGTTAAAGCCCCTCGGTGATATTCCGAATCTCCGCTGTGTGTATTCTAGCACGCTTTCTGGCTCCCTCAGCCTGATTTTTCATCCAGGCTTTGATGTGCTGAATGTCAGCTGGCCACCATGAAAAAGGTGGCAATTGCAGAGTTGGTTACTTTGTGGTTGTTTATTCTTTCGGCTTTCATGGTTGGTTTGTTGTCAGACCATAGAAAACCGTGCTGCGACTTACAGAAAGGGATTCAATTATCCCCGATCTTTGGTTTCGATCCCATGCCCTCTGTCACAAGAGCGGTAGGTAAGCGCCAAAAGCGCCCCTTAAATTGTAAAAATCACCACTCAAGATATCAGATGCTTTGAACTTTCTTTCGCCACTGGGATAATTTCATAGATATTTTTAATCTTGAGTAAATATTGGATGCAATAATCGCTATGAGAAGAATTACCAATGATCCAATTCCAGCTAAGATCCCCCAACCAACACCTGAAATAAAAATGCCAAACAAATATGTCATAATTGCAGAAAAGCCATCTGGCATTTGAGGCGCTTTAAGAATATTAAGAATAAAAACGACTAAAAAGACTAATAGAAGGATTGCTGGTACTGTAAAATAAGCGACGTAAAACTTAAATATTCCTCCAGTTAGTTTTTTTGAAATGTGCGATGTTTTATCAAAAATCTCTTTTGAAACTATCCCTCCATTCAAAACGATTGAATATGCAGCTACTGCATCGCGCTTCAATTCAAAGAAGCAGTCCAATTTGCTATCTTTGATTCTCCTTAAGAAATCTAAAGATCCTTCCCAATCATTCTTAATAAGAAGTGCCTTATGTATAATTCTGGCAGACTCATTTAGTTCTTCTGCGTCCGAATCATATTGCGTCATTGATACAGCCGATGTCAGATTTCTAGATGTTACCAAGTAAGTCAGCAATCCTTCCTTTTTGGCCTTGAACACATTGCGCACAAGCCCCAAATCAGGATTATAACATTTGGATTTAATTATCTTTTGATAAATATTCGCGGTTTGGCCATAAAAATACTCTCGATCCTTCTTTAATTCCCACTGCTCGGTTAGAAATGTAACAAAATCGCCTAAAACATTATCGTCTTTGGCAAACTCCAATATTGTCTCCTTCAATGTCGGCTTAAATAACGCTAAGCTTTTTTTGATCGTTTCTATTATTCCGGCTCTGCTTTTTCTTGCTTTTACATCTATTCTATTTTGAACAGCGACAACCTGCGAATAGAAAAGTTCTTCAGCCACTCTCGATACTTTCCCTTGGTCCTCTAAAGAGGAAATTGATTTCTCGTATGCCATTTCGAGATGAAATAATATCTTATCAAACACTTCTTCAAAATGCACTTTCCCTTCGCTTTCGAGAAGCACGGCAGGCGCTAACCAGGCAGCATCTAGGTCACTTGTGTATGTTATATCTTCCCTTGCCGCTATTTCTAGGGCGCGATACTCAGATCCCTTACTCAGGAAAAGCGATTGTTCAACTTCTTGAGGCTTGTTCATATTTCACGACTTAGATTTTAAAAAATGGCAACATCAAAACATTACCCGCATTTACTAAACTTTATTTCCAATAGCGTTTATCAATTGGGTTTTGCTTTTCATGCTTACAATTAGAAACTCCTCTAGGGCCACTGCTAGTGAAGAGTTATGGCGTGTTGAAAGGTCAAGCGAGGCAACAAAGTCAATGATAAATGCCACCCCGCTCGCATCATTTAATCGGTAATGAGGCTCATTGCGATTAGGATAAAGATGGCTGTAAAGCCGCTCGCCGATATTTCCAAGAGATGCCTTTCCGATATACAAGGCAGATACGCTGGGATCGCTTTCCTTATAGCCGAAAAGAAAATATACACCTCTAGCGTCTTTGTTAGGCCAGAATTGTTTCTCCCAAGGCGTCTCCGCTATGTTCATAAAGGTTTTATCCATTACTGGTCCGAGCATTGGGATTGCTTGGCTTGCACTTAGATGTTCGTTGAAATCACTAATGCTTGCATTGATTTGGTCGATGATACCTTTGTAGTTATTCATATTGTTAATGGGCTGGCGAGTGTTTCCCTTTGTGTGCCCCGTTTGGATGCCGTGGGCAAGTCCCTCCGGTTAGTCCGGCAATGGTTGGGTTCATTATCCCACAGAACTTGCAGGTGTATTTGGATTTCTCAGAACCTTCGTAGAGAGCATGCTTTCCTCGATGAGCTCCATCGGGATACCGGGAGCAGGTCGCTCCGGCCATGTGGGAGACACTTTGGAATTTTGTTCCACAGTATTTGCAGTAGAAGTTTGACATAGAGTGTGTATGGCCGTTTAACCGAGAATCCAAGCCTCTCCGCGCTCTCTGATGATTGCCGCTAGTACACGTCCGGCAGCCTCGGCATCATCCAGTGCGTTGTGGTGGCGGAAATGATGGCCGATGTGGCCAGCGACCGTGCTGAGTTTGTGGTTGGGCAGATCGGGCCATGCGCGTTTGGCGGCTTTGCAGGTGCAGAGAGTGGTAAAGCTCGGGCAAGGAATGCCGAAGTGGTTGAGGGTGCCGTGGAGTTTTCTGAGATCAAATGGGGCGTTATGGGCGATAACCAAATCGGCATTGATCAGAAATGGGAGCAATTCCTGAGCAACATCCGGGAAGTAAGGCGCGTTCTGAACATGTTCGTGTGTGATGCCGTGGATTTCGATGAAGTCCTCACGGAACCATCCAAATCCCCTCGGTGGTCGCACGAGCCAATGGCGGGAATCAACCAATTCCCCATCCACAAAAACCGCAACACCAGCTGCGCAAATGCTCGCGTCAGAGTGGTTCGCTGTTTCAAAATCAAGGCTACTGATCTTCATTCACATTGCGTGGCTCGTCCTGTTCTCGATATGTGCATCACGGCGGCGTAACCGATCCGGTCTTGATGGATGCCAAAATGCATGAAATGCAGTATGGCAGAAATTGCGAAACGCTGACAGGACAATGATTGGGGACAATTTGAAAGAGCCCGGCGACTCCTGCAATTCTGTTCGCATTTCTATTTGGAGCGATGACTCTCCATCTTGGTGAGCATATCTCATAACATGGGCACGGGGGATTTTTTGAAGCCGGCCCCTCAGGCGAGGGGCCAGCAGTCCCAGGGGGAAAATCAAGCCCTTACGTTTTGCGCTGGTTTGTGGGCGGTTGGCGGTTTAAATCCCAAGGGTGGTTTCGTTTTTGATACGGAGAATATTGGCATTGGTGGCCGTGCTTTTTTGCGTGGTGACTGTGACCTTTTTTCTGATCCGGGTTTCGCCGGGCGGACCATTTGATGCGGAGCGTAAGTTGCCACCGGCGATTGAGAAGCAGTTACTGGCGAAATACAAATTGGACGGCACGCTTTGGCAGCAATACACGGGATACCTCGCGGATTTGGTGAAAGGGGACCTGCGGCTTTCAACCAAATACCGCAACCGGAGCGTGGCCGAAATCCTTGGCCAGACCCTTCCGGTGACCATCACACTTGGGCTGAGTGCATTCGTTCTTGCGACGGTCCTGGGAACTGTCATCGGGGTCGCGGCGGCGGCCGGGCGTGGTGGGCCCAAGGATTTTTTTGCGATGTTGTTTGCGCTTATTGCCATTTCTTTGCCCTCCTTTCTGATCGGACCCATCCTGATTTTGGTGTTTGGGATTTGGTTGGGGTGGTTTCCGGTTGGCGGCTGGGGAACGCCTCAAGCGATGGTTCTGCCCGCCATCACACTGGCCGCGCCCTATGTGGCGTATATTGCGAGGTTGCTGCGAGGGAGCATGATCGAGGTGCTGGGTCAGGACTTTGTGAGGACCGCAAGGGCCAAGGGGCTGAAAGAACGAACGGTGCTGTATCGTCATGCCCTGCGCGTGGCGATCCTTCCGGTCATTTCCTTTTTGGGGCCGCTTGCTGCGCATCTGCTCACCGGCTCGATTGTGGTTGAAACGCTTTTCCATATTCCGGGTGCGGGCGGCTTTTTTGTGCATTCGATTTTGAATCGTGATGGGTTTTTGTTGGGCGGAGTGGTGATTGTTTATTGCGCGTTGCTGGTCATTTTTAACATGACTGTGGACGTGCTTTACACGGTGCTTGACCGGAGGATTCGACTCGATGGCTGACGCACGGGGCTGGAAGAGTTTGCGGGGGAATCCGGTCGCGCTTGGGTCAATGGCGATCCTTGCTGTGCTGATTGTGGCCTCCTTGGCCGGACCATTTTTCTTACCGGCTTCCTACGCACAGCCGGGACCGCTGTCTTATGCGCCCCCCTCGTGGGAACATGCTTTTGGCACGGACATCAATGGACGGGATATCCTCTATCGCGTGCTTTCTGGAGGACGGATCTCGCTGTTGGTGGGCCTCTGCGGGGCAGCGGTGAGTTTGTTTATTGGGACGTCCTATGGGCTAATTTCGGGATATGTGGGGGGCCGTGTGGATGCGGCGATGATGCGGATTGTTGATGTGCTCTACTCCGTGCCGCGGTTGGTGTTTATTTTGGTGTGTATCAATGCGTTTGATCAACGGCTCCGCGAATTTGCGTCAGAGGCCGGGTGGATCTGGTTGGTTTCGTCATCGCGGTTGGTAGTGCTCATCATTTCTCTGGGAGTGATCGAATGGCTCACGTTGGCAAGGATTGTTCGTGGACAGACGCTCTCGCTGAAAAACCGACAGTTTGTCTCTGCGGCTTCCGCCTTGGGGCAATCGCATTTTAAGATTCTGGTGCGTCATTTGCTGCCGAATATGACGGGAGTGATTGTGGTTTATCTGACCCTCACGATCCCCGCTGTGATCATCGACGAATCGTTTCTCAGTTTCCTGGGTTTGGGCGTGCAGGCCCCGCAATCGAGTTGGGGATCCCTTCTGGCGGATGGGGCCTCGGCATTAAACCCGGTCAAAATCCGTTGGTGGCTGGTTGTGTTTCCAGCGGTGACAATGGCCTCGGCTCTGCTGGCCCTGAATTTTCTCGGGGACGCGCTGCGGGATGCGCTGGACCCGCGCGGTTAATTTTTCGGAGCGGCTTTTTTTAGGACGGCTTCGATATCGGCATCTGGTGGAGCGCCGAGTTCGATGGAGCGGAAATAATGACGGCGGGCGAGTTCGATGAGGGGCGGTTTCCGCTCAAGATAAAAATAAGCCAGGTTGAAATGAGCATCGCTGTAGTTGGGGTCGATTTCCACGGCCTTGCGTAGCTCGCTCTGGGCTCCGTCATACCACCCCTTCCTGCCAATCACGACACCCAGATAATTTCTGGCACGGGGATTGCCGGCATCATGCACGAGGGATTGTGTGAGCGCGGCCATGGATTCATCGAGTCGGCCTTGGTCCATGTAGAGAATCCCGAGGGTGAGCCAGGCGGGGGCATTTTCGATGCGGATTTGCACGGCGCGCTTCAGAAGTTTCTCAGCTTCTGCGCTTTTGCCATCCGCAAATTCCACGAACCCAAGGTTGGTAAGGGCCAGGAGATTGTCGGGGGCGAGCTCGAGGACCTTGGTGTAAGCGCGCCGGGCTTTATCGTATTCCTGTTTGCTAAAGGCAGCATTGCCCTCACCGGCCGCCTCCCGGGCAATCTCGGGAACGAATTGCGGATCCGGGGTTTGGGCGACGGCATGGGACAGCGCTATTCCCAGCACGAACAAGAGCCGAAGGATCATGGATTTTCTCCAGACAATTCCCGGGATCTTTTGGCGGCTGCTTTTACGGCTTCAGCGAGCGCGGAACGGACTCCAGCTTTTTCCAACACAAGGAGCCCGGCGATGGTTGTTCCACCGGGGCTGGTGACCATCTCTCGAAGCACAGCCGGGTGTTCGGAGGTGGAAGAAAGCATTTCCGCTGCTCCAGCCAGAGTCTCGATGGCGAGTTCGCGGGCCATGGCACGTGGGAGACCTGCCGAGACAGCCCCATCGGTGAGGGCCTCAACAATCAAATACAAATAAGCAGGGCCGCTTCCGCTCAGTCCGGTGATCGCATCCAACTGGCTTTCCGTAGCCTCAACCACTTTGCCAACGGACAGAAAGATGCGGGTGGCAAGTTCGATGTCCTCACGGGTGGCCGACGTGGAGGGGGCAACTGCCGTAGCGCTGCGACCAACCATGGCTGCCGTGTTGGGCATCGCCCTAATGACACGCGCTCCCAGCGCGACAGTGAGCAGGGCGTTGGAACTGAGGCCCGCTGCCACAGAGACAAGCAGTCGGCCTTTTAGGGAATCGTCCGCAGATTTGACGGCCCCCAAGGCATCTGATGGTTTCACACAAAGCAGGACCAGATCCGCGTTGGCCACGGCCTCCGCATTGGTTGCAGCGGTTTTGACCCCGGTGGCTGATGCAAAATTTTGGAGATTCTCAGAAGAACGGCTGGACACCACAATCTGATCGGCAGTACAAATTTCCGAACGGAGAATTCCATGTACCAGCGCGAGAGCCATCTTTCCTGCACCTAGCACGGCGATTTTCATCCTTGTATGGTAAGCCCTTAACCGGGGGCTTCGGCAAGGATTACTCGCAGCTTAAGGACGAAAATGGAACATCCTGCCTGATTCCGCTTGAGTAAAAAATGAAAGTCTGTAGTCTTTCCGGCTCTTGAAACCGCGGAAATCCAGGCCTGAGTTCCGGCCGCTTAAAGCCCCCTTGTCGGCTGACCGTCGAATGGTCCCCGTTGACCAAGCCCCCCTTCGCAAGGACACCGAGAAGGAGTGTCGACGGGCCATGAAAACAGCGGCTCGGCTTCGTGAGCAAATTGAGGATTACCAGAAATCCGTGATTCCCTCCTATGAACGCTGGTTGGGAAATACCTTTGGCCCCCTGTTGGATGAAGAAAGAAAAGCTGAAAATCGCATCGCCGAGCTGGAAGATTTGATCACCGAAGTGACTGCCGCCCAATTTTGGTCGGGAGGCTCCCAACGCAGCGCCTACCAAAAGGTCATGAACGAGCGGAGCAAAGGGGAAGACTCCAAGAAGTCGGAGGATGAAGATTTTGATGAGGACGATGAGGATGACCTCGGGGATCCGAAGAATGACAAAGATTTGCCCATGGAGGAGCAGATGTTCCGCGAATTCGTGCGCAACGTGCTTGGATTGAATCCTACCAAACTGACAAAGGCCGAATATCGTTCACTGTTTAAGGAGTTCCAGAGTCAGAGCGGAATGGGTGGCAACGGTCACGATGACGAGGCTTTCGGGGCCGCGATGGGGGCTGCTAAAAAGCGCGAGCACCCGGCAAGGGTCAAAGAACTTTACCGCCTGCTGGTTCGCCGCCTGCATCCGGATTCTGGGGCTGACTATGATGGGGAGTCGGCCCGCCTCTGGCACTCGCTTCAAGAAGCCTACCAGAATAATGACTTGGAACGGCTGGAGATCTTGCTGGCGATCACGGACATCCATGATGGCTCGGGTACGGCCCAAGCGACGCTGTTTCATCTCCGGCAAGTGACCGCCGAGTTCCTGCGAGGCGAGCGGGCGCTGCGTCAAAAACTTGGCAAGCTGCGTAAGACCCCGGCGTATCTGTTCTCGGTTTGCAAGGACTTGGCCGGATTGGAAGAGCGCACACGAGCAAAAATCGACAAACGGCTCAATGTGGCCCGCGGTCACCTGCGGCACCTCGAGGAATTGGTGGGCTCATGGAAATCCGAACCCGAGAAAAAACCTGCAAAAAGCAAGGCCTCCCGTACGAACAAACAAGAACCCAAATCTCAACAAAAATTTAAATTTTGAGCTTTTGTCATAATCCTTTTGCTTCCTGCGCTGGGACTGATAGGGGAATGGATCAAATGACATTAGGGCGCTTAGGTTTTCGTGCAATTGCTGCGACCCCAGCGAGTCAGAGTCATCACTTATGAGCTGGCAGTTGTGGACTTTATTTTTTTTGGTGGTGGGCACCCTGTTAGCCTTGGATCTTGGCGTTTTCCAGCGAAAGAGCCATGAGATCCAGTTGAAGGAAGCCTTGTGGGCCACCGCACTCCGTGTGGGCATCGCCATCGCCTTTGGGGTGACCATTTACCTTGGCTGGGTGGGTGACTACCCCACCGAAGCGGCAAGAAAACAAGCTGGGAGCGATTATTTTCTCGGCTACCTCTTAGAAATCGCGCTGAGCGTGGACAATGTCTTTGTGTTTGCATTGGTCTTCCGCTATTTCAAAGTGCCCCCCGAACTCCAACCGCGCGTCTTGTTTTGGGGCATCCTCGGTGCCCTGATTATGCGGGCCGCCCTCATCTTTGCAGGCATTGCCCTCATTGAGCGTTTCCATTGGATTCTATATATTTTCGCGCTCATTCTGATCTACGGCGGGGTAAAAATGATGCGGGATGACAAGGAGGAGACCAATCCTGAAAATAACCCGCTCATTAAGCTGATCCGAAGGTTTCTTCCCGTCACGAAGGCTTACCGCGGCGACCGTTTTTTTGTCAGAGAATACGGTGTTTTGATGGCAACGCCGCTCGCCTTGGTGCTTGTGGCGATTGAAACCACGGATCTGATCTTTGCCATTGATTCTGTGCCGGCCGTGTTGGGAATCACGCGCGACTTTTTCATTGTTTTTACATCCAATGTTTTTGCCATTCTTGGGTTGCGGGCACTTTATTTTGCCCTTGCAGGGATTATGAAAATTTTCCGTTTCCTTCATTACGGGCTCTCGGGCATCCTGATTTTTATTGGAGTGAAGATGTTGCTGCACGGCACCCCTTGGGCCATCAGCAACGGTCAATCTCTGGCTATGGTGGTGGTCATGCTCACAGCCTCAGTGTCGGCCTCTCTTCTCTTTCGCGAAAAAACAGGGGAGAGCCCCGAAGCGTGACCAAGCCAAGCGAAACCAATGATCCCCGGCTGCGCCTAAAAGGTTTGCTTGCTCGTGGGGAAGCGCGGTTGCTGCCCCTCACCCTCCCACAGAGAGAGTTGTGGGAAAACTCGCCGGTGGCACCTGGCGATCCGGCAAATCACATCTGCGCAACCATCGAGGTCCGGGGAGTCATCGCTTTTGACCTCTGCCAAGAAGCCCTAAGCGCAGTGGTTGCGCGTCAGGAAGCGCTTCGCACTTCGTTTCTTTCGGGTGACGGAAAAGCCGCACAAATTGTGCTGGCAAAGGCAGAAGCAATCCTACGCTGCCGGGATGTCGGGCCGGATGAGACTCTAGCGGAGGTCCTGTCTGCCGTGTTTTCCGAACCTTTCGATTTTGTCCGAGGCCCGCTCTACCGCGTGGAGATCCTGCGACTCGCGGCCGACCATCACCTTCTCGCTCTGGTCTTCCATCATGCCATTGCGGATGGCTGGACCCTTGGTGTTTTTGTTGGCGATTTCACCACGGCCTACATCCTTGCGCTCAAAGAATACGGACGGACCTATGCCAACATTCGTGGAATCAAAGAAGGGCTACCTGCGCCGGGCCTGACCTATTCAGGATGGGCGGCCACCGAGAGGGCGCGATGGCAACCGCCTGATATCGAGCGGCTTGCGGCTTATTGGCGACTAAGGCTTTCAGGTTCCAAGCTTCTATTTCAACATGTTCACACAGCAGCCCCCATACAGCCGTTGGCGAAACTCGTCACTTCGCTCCCCCCGCCTCTTGTTGATGCGGCACGTTCCTTGGCAAAGCAGGCTGAGGTGACCCTTTTCAGCGTCCTGCTCACAGCCTTTCAAGTTGCCCTATTTCTATGGAAAGATGCTCGCGATGTGGTTCTCGGAGTGCCCTATGCCAACCGGTCAAGACCCCAATCGCAAGACACCATAGGTTACTTCGCCGGAGTGGTGCCACTCAGAATGTGCCTTCAGCCAGATCGTTCTTTTGCTCAAACCCTCACATTAAACCATGCGGAGCAGATCGAGGATTTTGCCAATGCCATGCCATTCGCCGAATTGGCGAAAGCTGTGACACGTTCAGACCAGACATCCGTCCACCCAGTTTTTGATGTGCGATTTGCGCTCCAAAACCACCCGGTCCCCGATATTGAGCTTCCGGGCATCTCAACCCGCCTTCGGACGATTTCCACCGGCACATCCCGCTTTGACATTGCGTGTGAGTTGACCGAAGATACAGGCGCACTGGAAGTCGTTTGGCTTTATCGTCGGCAGTTCGCCAATGATGAGGAAATTGGGCATCTGGATCGGCTATTGGGTGTCGCATTAAATGAAGCCGGACGGAACTCAGACTTCCTGCCTGCGAACACACTGCCACAATAATTCATTCCAAACATGACCGACATTTCAGAAGAAACGCCTGCTTCCCCATGGCCAACCAAAGCAGCATTTGCCTTGCTGGCGGCAGGATTTTTTCTCAGCCAGGGGCTTCTTGCTTTCAGCATTTACAAAGGATGGATGTGGCTTGCGATTCCACTGGTTCTGCTTGTGAGTCATTTCATGCATGGATACCTCATTGCCTTTCATGAGGCCGCCCATGGACTGCTCAGGAAAAATCGCCTACTCAATGAGATCGATGGGATCATCATGGGAATCTTCAGCTTGACAAGCTTCACGCTTTATCGGGCCTTGCATCAAAAGCACCACGCGCACTTGGCATCCGAAAAAGACGTCGAACTCTGGCCGTTTGTGGATCCCCGCTGCCCCCGCTGGAAGCGGCAACTGGCGGCGTTTCTTGAACTGAATTTTGGGCTTTTTTACACCCCTTACCTTTTTTGGAGGCTGTTCTTTGCCCGGTCATCGCCTATCAAAAGTCCGAAGGTGCGCACACGGATCTGGATCGAGCTGATCTTGGGACTTGCCGTTTGGGCCATCGCACTTGCGCTGACGGCCCTCTATGGCCTTTGGGCGTTTCTTTGGTTGAATTATATCATCCCGGCGTTTATTGCAGGCAACTTGCAGAGTTGGCGAAAATTTATCGAGCATGTGGGGCTCAGCGGCCATTCCGCCCGCGGCGCCACCCGCAGCATCATTGCCGACACTTGGTCCGGGAAATTGGTTTCTCTCACGCTTCTGCATGAGCCGCTTCACGGAATCCATCACATGAAAAGTTCCCTACCGCATTCCGACCTGCCCACACACATCGAATGGTTGGAAGCCTCTGAAGAAGGCGACATCAAACCCTATCCCAACTACTGGTCGGCTTTTTTGGACGTGCTCCGCTGCCTGCCCGATCCCCGAGTTGGTCGGCAATGGGAACCCGACGAAGTGGCAGCGAAGGGCGTGTTGAAATGTGGATGAGCCTTAATTGTCGGCCAGGGGGCATGGGCGTCTCACCCGTGGGAATAATGGCGCTATTGCGAGCATTGCTGATTAAACGGGCGAGACGCCCGTTCCCCCTGATTCACACATATAAAATCGCACCTTTAATCAAGGGACTCGCCTGACCCAGCATGTTACCCCAACCAATCCCCCCACCAGCTCCTGTGATTTTTGAAGCATCCGGTCTGGTCAAAGAATTTGATGATGGACGGGTCGCGGCCTTGCAGAGGGTGGATTTCAAAATCGCATCAGGCGAATTTGTGGCCCTGGTGGGGCCGAGCGGTTCAGGAAAAACCACCTTGCTCAACATGCTCGGCCTGCTGGATTCCCCCTCTTCGGGCAGCCTGAAATATCGTGGTGACGAGATGGCTGGCCTGCCGGATCCCTCCCACTACCGCGCGCAGGAAATCGGTTTTATTTTTCAATCATTCCATTTGCTGGGCACCTTCACCGTCACAGAAAACGTGCAAATCCCCATGTTCGGTCAGGGTCTGTCCGCCAAAGCCCGCGCGGCCCGAGCCGCCGAGCTTTTGGATTCTGTCGGTCTTTCGCATCGGCTGAACCATTTTCCCGTCAAACTTTCCGGCGGTGAGAGGCAACGTGCAGCCATTGCCCGCAGCCTCGCCAACCGCCCCGGAGTCTTGCTTGCTGATGAACCCACGGGGAATCTTGACAGCAAAAACGCCGCGCAGGTGATGGAGCTTCTTGCACAACTCCAACGTGAGCACCAAACCACCCTTGTTCTGGTGACCCATGACCGCGAAGTCGCGGCTCACGCCTCCCGCATCCTCACCATGCGCGATGGGCGCATCATTTCGGATTCAGCCGCGTCATGACATTCCTCACTATCATCTTTCGCGATCTCTGGCGGCGCCCGATTCGGACCGCTCTCACCATGCTCGGCATTGCCATCGGCATCGCTGCGGTCATTGCCCTGGTTGGTATGGCCTCAGGTTATGAAAAAGGCATCGTCAAACAACTCGATGTGATTGGCATCGATGTGATCGTGAGCAACATGGAGGGCGGGCTGATGCCCAAAGCCTTCGACGAATCCCTCACCGATCAAATCGCGGCCCTTCCCGATGTGGCAGAAATCACCACCGTTCTGATGCAGATGCTCAGCGTGGAAGATGCGCCGATGATCATGGTCTCCGGCCGCGAGTGGGGAGGATTCACATGGGAAAAACTCACGGTGGTCGAGGGTCGTATGCCTCATGATGGAAATGAGCGCGCGGTTGTGCTTGGAACGATGGCTGCGGAGATGCTGCAAAAAAAGGTGGGTGATTCGATCCAGATCGAGATCGAGGAATTTTCTGTGGTGGGAATCGTGGACGGCCATTCCCTCGTCGAAAATGGAGCCATCATTCTCTCGCTTCCCCTGTTTCAAGAGGCCTCCGGCTACGAGGGCCGGGTGAATTTTATTGATATCCGCGTGCCAACCGACGCCGGGAATGAGCGGATTGAGGCCCTTTGCACCAAGATCGAGAACTCGTTTGAAGGCATACGCGCTGTGAGAGCCTCTGAGGTTGTCGGAACGAGTCAGGGCTTCAAAATTGCGAAAGCCATGAGCTGGAGCACGTCAATACTTGCCATCATTGTTGGCATCTTCGGCGTCATGAACACAATGTTGATGACCGTGTTCGAGCGAACCCACGAGATTGGCATTCTGCTCGCGTTGGGCTGGAAAAAACGTATGATTATTGGGCTGATCCTTGCCGAGGCAGCCGTGATGGGCATTCTTGGGGGCATCATTGGCGTCCTTCTCGGTGCCGCGACGCTCGCCATCCTCGGCACCCTCCCCGAAGTTCGCGGCCTCCTCGAACCAGACCTCAGCTTGGACCTCATCCTGAAAGCCATCCTCATCGCGGTGGTCGTTGGCATCGCCAGCGGCCTCTACCCCGCCTGGCGAGGATCCCGCCTCTCGCCCAGTGTGGCGCTTCAGGGTTGATCCCACACAGCGGTGACATCAATTGATACCCCTCTTCAGTCCTCGGTCTCGGAAGGCCTTACCACAGAGCACACGACAGCTATTTTTTTAAGAGGTCTTTTAGCGCGGCCAGTGGGTCGGTGACGAGGGCTGCGGTCACTGTCACCGTCTGAACTTTTGAGGAAGGAAGTCGGAATTTGAGATCCCGAAAAGTGCGTTCCAGGACAGTCATAAGCCCACGAGCGCCGGTTTCTTCTTCCTTTGCGAGTTCAGCCAGGCGTCGGAGGCCATCATCGCGGAAACGAATTTTGATGCCATAAGCGGCGAAGGACCGTTCGTATTGGTGAATGAGGCTGCTTTCGCTCTTTCGCAGGACGTTGAAGAGGTCTCCAGCGTCGAGGCCATGACATGCCACCCGCACCGGAAGCCGTCCCACAAATTCGGGTTCGAGACCAAAGCGTATTAAGTCGCCGGTGGTGGCGTCTTTGCTATCAGCGACTTTGGAACGGCCCTTGGGTTTCTCAGCGGATTCTTCGAGGCGATGACGGATGATCGTTTCCAATCCCGAAAATGCCCCGCTTGCGATGAAGAGAATATTCCGCGTGGACACCGAATCGGGTCCGCCGGGAGAGCTGCCACGGGCGGCTGCCATCGCAGATTGGATCTGGGCATTCACGTCATTCGGAGAAACGAGGGGAACGTCCCCATCTTCCATAAGTTTGAGCAGGTTGGTTTGGACGCCACGTCCAGACACGTCGCGTCCGCCTCCTTCCGAGCGGCCGGCGAGTTTGTCCACCTCATCAAGGTAAATGATTCCGTGGCTCGCCTGCTGGGCATTTCCGCCGGCCCGACGAACGAGATCTCTCACGAGGTCATCAACATCGCCTCCCACATAACCGGTCTCGCTGAATTTGGTGGCATCGGCTTTGAGAAAAGGAACCCCAATCATTTCAGCAGCGGAGCGAATGAGATGGGTTTTGCCCACTCCTGTTGGGCCGAGGAGGAGGACGTTTTGTTTTTGGTAGAAGGGAGCTTCCTGGCCAGCCAGGGTCAATCGCACATGTTGAAAATGATCACACAGCGCCACGGCCAAAACCTTCTTGGCCTCGGTCTGGCCGATGACAAAGCGGTCGAGATGACGGACAATATCCGTAGGTTTGAGCGCAAAGGAAAATTCTTGGGATGGCTTGGCAGAAGCGACGACCTGCCGCTTGGCGGAGGCGGGGACACTCTGACGGCGAAGACGTTTTGGGATACCCGAGGTTGTGGGACCGAGAGCTGAAGGATGTCCTGATGAGATTTTTGGCACCCCGTCTTATCGTCTGAGTTCAGACATTCCTCAAGTGGCAGTTTTTTCGTTCAAAGTCCCGGGTGTCATTCAAAGTGGGTCAGACAGGGGGAACTCGCGTCTCCCCCGTTTAAAGTTGATATTCTCAGCACAGCCAAAATCCTCACGGTCGAGACGACCATGCCCCCTGGCCAGCACCTGCACTCACCCACCCGCAGTCACAACATTGATGAGCTTCAACTTTTCAAAAAGGCATGATTCTTCGTTCCCTTTGTTTCCTTCTGTTCCTGAATCCTGCAAATCTTGTTCATCATGTCTAAAAATTGGTTTTCTCAGAAAAAGGCCGGAGCGCCCCATACTTGGCACGAGGGCTGCTTGTTGCATCTCAAGTGAACAGCCCGGTTGG
>JBGTLQ010000248.1:0-9499 GCA_041744075.1 Terrimicrobiaceae bacterium | reverse complement strand
AGGGGTTGCCGGCTGAAAGCCAGCGTTCCCGGAAGGAGCCACCTCCACACTTTTAATCGCACCCGCTCACGTTTGGGGGAATAATTTCTTTTCTCCCGCGTGTTTTTGAATTATAGGAATCTGTTTCATGAGATTCGTTCCCTCTGCCATTCTCGCAATTTCGGTTGCCGTCATCGTTTTCCCATTTTCGTTGTCAGGTCAGACACCTGCCAAGCCTGCAGCTCCTGCGGCTCCAAGAAATTTGGTGGGGAATGGGAGTTTCGAAACGTCTTTTCGTCGGGAAAACTTGTGGGATGGGGTGGACACGACCGGGTATCTCGGTGGTGAACGCGGAGCGCTGCCTGTGCTGACAACCAGCGGGACGATTGCTGAAACCTCGATGCCGATCTCCGTGAGCCTTGCGGACATGAACAATGACGGGAAGTTGGACATCGTGACCATGGATGTCATTGGTTACATCCGCATTTTCTTTAATGCCGGCACACCTCAGGAGCCAAAATTTACGGTGGGAGATTTGGCAGGGGTTTTTCTCTCTCGTTTAACCGATCAACAAATGGCAGCTTTGGGGGCCACCAATCGAAATTTCCGGTTGGGCGGGAGATTGCACGCCACGGACATGTTCAAGACCGGCAAAAAAGATCTCATCATTGGAAACTATGGGGGCGAGGTCCTTCAACTCTTGAATGCAGGTTCTGCTCAGGTGCCCGACTTTCGACAACCTCCTGATGTCGGACGCATCACCATTCCCACCTCCAAAGATCCCACCAAAATGTGGGGAAATGTTTTTGCGCCGGCGGTCTGGGATTGGAATCGGGACGGCCGGGATGACCTGCTTTTGGGGGAGGGGAGTTATTCAGCAAACAATATCCACCTTTTGTTGAACTCTGGAGGAGGAAGCAAACCAGTGTTTGAGGAGGCTGGACGGCACGTATTGGCGTTTGGAGATGGGTTGGAACAACTGACTCCTACCGTGGTTGACTATAACGGTAATGGCCAGCCGGATTTGTTGGTCGCAGAACGCACGGGAAAAATTGCCGTCTATCTCAACAAAGGGGCCGAATGGAAATCCGGCGATCCCGTTCCTGAACTCCCCTTTGCTTCATTTATAAGTTCCACAACTGGCACACCGCTCACTTTTGGAGGAATCAGCACGGTCGCTGCGGGTGACTTAAATGGTGACGGACTCTTTGATTTGATTGTTGGAAAAACGAATGGGCGAGTTGCGATGGCAATCAACAAGGGCACCAAGCAGGAACCCAAGTTCGATGCCCCGGTGGAAATCAAGGGAACAGCCGGGACCCCGCCGATGGCGATGCCCTCAGGCTGGGATGTGGACTATGGTTTGGACCGCGGAAATTACTTGGCTTATGTCACCGTGGTGAAGGATGCGGATGACGCGAACCTGGCTCCCGCCGACGGCAAAGCTGCTCTCAAGGTCGGCTATGCGCCATCTCACAATCAAGTGATGCCACCACCTTCGAATTATCTGCCTGCGATGGGTCAGTTTTCTCTCGATCGGATTCCCACGGGAGGCACATCGACTTCAATCCTCACCAATGCCCCGGCCCGATACTTCATGCTTCGTCAGTCAGGCAGAGTTCGTTTCAAGGTGGGGTCTTCCTACACCTTTTCCATGAAGGTCCGTGGAAGGTGTTCGGACGGTCAAGTGGGGATTGCGTATACGGGTGTCAAGCAAGTCGGGGAGCAGCGTGTGACACGGGGGGGGCGTGGCTCAGTCACAGTCCAACGCAATGAAGCCCGCGAAGAAAAACAGGAAGTGATCAAATTTTCGGCTGGTCCGGCTTGGACCGAGATCAAAAAAGATTTTCGTGTGACATTCTCCAATCGGGATCTGAGCGATCTTAAGGACACCACAGGCTCAGCGCTGCAGATTTCATTCTCCCTGCCGGCCGATGCCGAATTATTCATCGACGACGTAAAAATTATCGAGAAGTGAGCGGCGGTGTTGAGACGGCCTTTGTGCTGGGAGCTGGCCTGGGAACTCGCTTAAAAGCGCTGACGGCTGATCGTCCAAAGCCACTGGTCCCTGTTGTCGGCAAGCCGCTGATCGAGTTTGCCTTTGACCATCTGATTGCCGCAGGGGTCAACCGGTTTGTTGTTAACACCCATCATCGAGCGGAAGCGTATCACCATCACTTTCCGGGAGATGGAAAAACCTCAACTTATCGAGGCCGCGAGATTCTGTTTTGTCATGAACCCACACTCTTGGACACGGGGGGCGGCATCAAAAACGTGAAGGATCTTGTGGGAGAGGCGCCGTTCCTTGTTCACAATGGGGATGTGCTTGCGGACTTGGAATTGGGCCGGTTGGTGGACTCACACCTTAAGAGCGGTCATCTGGTGACCCTGGGATTGCGATCTGGCGAGCCTGCTCAAATTGATTTCGATGCTCAATCTGGTGACGTGACTGATATTCGTGGAGTCTTGGGAAAGCCGGGCACTCAGAAGTGCTTGTTTACTGGTATCTACGTCTTGTCGCCTGGCATCTTTGAGTTTTTCCCTGAGGACAAAATCTTCTCAATCGTCTCGACGTTTGTTGAAAGGCTTCGTTCAGGATCACGGATCGGAGGGGTGTTGCTTGATGAGGGGCATTGGTTCGATCTTGGCACCATCGAATCATATAAAGCGGTCCATCATAGGATCGCACAAGGTCTCAGGTTTTCTCATAACAGCGATCCGAACTGGCCGCAATTTATCGACCCTTCTGCAAAAGTCGGAGCGGGAGTTCAGCTTGCAGGAATGAATGCCATTGGCGACGGTGCAGAAATTGGGGAAGACACCCAGTTGCAGGATTGTATTCTTTGGCCCGGCTCGAAAACCGCTTCCCGTTTGCATGTTCGGGATTGTATCGTGCGGTCATCCGTCGCAGCATCTGCCGAATCCCAAATCCTTTGAACGCCTTACCTGACAATGTGCTTGCCCTCGCTCGGGATCGATTTCCCGGTTACACAGGAGGTGGGTTCGACGTTAGCCCCCTGCAAAAAGGGGGATCAGATCGCAAATTTTTTCGTGTCCGTTCTGGAGGAAATTCTTCGATGATCATAGTCCGGTATTCCGGCTATCGTGAGGAAAACAAGCATTATGTGGACATCGCTCAGTTCCTTGCGGCCTCCGGGGTGAACGTGCCAAGGATCTACCTACATGATCCCGCCGAGGGACTGATCTTTATGGAGGACTTGGGGGAGTTGGATCTCTGGCATTGGCGCGATCAGCCATGGACGGTGCGTCGCCCGCTTTACCAATCTGCGTTGGACCAAATTGCCTTGCTCCACACCAGCGCCACCCAGCGATTTCCCGGAAGCGGACTTCGCCTCGAAAATGAATTTGCCGAGCAACTTTACCTGTGGGAGCAGAATTACTTTTTTGAGCACTGCCTCGGCAAATATTTTTCTGTTCCACAATCCGATCTTCATGGTCTCCAGACTCTGCCTGGACTGAACGCTGCTGCCAGCCGCTTGGCCAGCCTTCCCCGGGTGCTCGTTCACCGGGATTTTCAGTCCCAGAATGTGCTCACGATTCAGGGCAAGGCGTGGCTCATAGATTTTCAAGGAATGCGTCCCGGCTTGGCGGAGTATGATCTCGCGTCACTGCTTTATGATCCTTATGTGGATCTTTCCAGTGAGGAGAGGGGTGAGTTGACCGCTTATTACCGCATGAGATCTCAGGCTGCAGGAAGCGGTGCTCCCTCGAGCGATCAGGAAATATTGGATCTCTGCGCGATGCAGCGGCTGATGCAGGCCCTGGGGGCCTACGGGTTCCTTGGTCTTGAAAAGCAACGCAGCGAATTTCTCGAGCACATTCCCGTGGCAGGAAAATCCTTATCCGTGGTTTTGGATCGGATCGAAGGAATGCAAACGCTTGGCAATTTGCTGGCAACACTTTGTGAAAGGAAGGCCTTATGAAAGATTCAGCGCGCCGTAACAAACGTGCGGAAAGCCGTGATAAAAATCCAGAAGTGTTTGCCCCTTCTGACGCGGCACAGCCCTCAACGCGGGAACTTTCCAGCCAACCGGCCACGGTTGTGATCGCAAACATTTCGCCATGTCTCGAGTGTGGCACCCACCCTGTCAAACGAACCGTCGGCGAGGATCTGGTGGTCGAGGCTGATGTTTTTAAGGATGGGCACGATGTGCTTGCCGCCGTGCTGGAATGGCGTCATTCCGATGACTCAACTTGGTCAGAGACCCCCCTTCAACCACTCCTCAACGATCGGTGGGCAGCTTCCTTCCCTCTCGCAAAAAGCGGTTGGTGCGAATATCGAATCACCGCATGGGGGGACATTTTTCTATCATGGCGCCACGAGGTGCTGACCAAATTCAAAGCGGGAGTGGAGGATCTCTCCAGCGAGATTTTGGAAGGTGCGGTAATCATTCGAGCTGCCGCTCAGAGAGCCACGGGAGATGATACCCGATTCCTATCCGAGATATCCAACCTGCTTGAAGAGTCCGAACAATCGGCTCTTCCCGATTTGCTGGTCGATCCCGCTTTGCTGGCTCTGATGGAAGTTTATGCCAATCGATCACTGGCGACTTCAAGTTGTGCATTGCGCGTTTGGGTGGATCGTCCCCGGGCAGCTTGCTCCGCATGGTATGAGTTTTTTCCCCGTTCAGCCGCAGGAAGCGCCGAGATGGGCTCCACCTTCCGAGAATGTCTGCCGCGAATTGATGATGCGCGGGCGATGGGTTTTGACGTGATTTATTTTCCGCCAATCCATCCGATTGGCCTCACAAAACGCAAAGGTCGGAACAACT
This sequence comes from Terrimicrobiaceae bacterium, assembly GCA_041744075.1. Classification (GTDB taxonomy): domain Bacteria; phylum Verrucomicrobiota; class Verrucomicrobiia; order Chthoniobacterales; family Terrimicrobiaceae; genus JAJTZA01. The sequence continues at coordinate 4,727 of JBGTLQ010000248.1, read as the reverse complement.
CGCTTGTCTGCGAGCCTGGAGATCCCGGTGTGCCCTACGCGATTGGGAATTTTCGTCAGGGCGTGAATGGCGGCGGCCACAAGGACGTTGCCCCGGAACTTGGAACCTTGGAAGATTTTGCCTGGCTTGTCGGAGAAATTCACGACCGTGGCATGGAGGTCGCCCTCGATTTTGCCATCAATTGTTCTCCCGATCACCCCTACGTGACTGAGCACCCGGAATGGTTTTTTAAACGTCCGGATGGTTCGATCAAATACGCGGAAAATCCTCCAAAAAAATACGAGGATGTTTATCCCCTCAACTTCCACAACCCCGATTGGCAGGCGCTCTGGCAGGAACTTCGGGACGTGATCCTTTTTTGGTGCACTCAAGGCGTCCGCATTTTTCGCGTGGACAACCCTCACACCAAACCCGTGGCCTTCTGGGAATGGGTCATCGCCGAAGTGCGCACCGAGTTTCCAGACGTGATTTTTCTTAGTGAAGCGTTCACTCGTCCTAAAATGATGCAGACGCTTGCGAAGGTCGGGTTCACCCAATCTTATACCTACTTCACATGGCGAAATTCCAAATTTGAACTCACCGAATATCTTACCGAGCTGACAGCCACGGAAATGAAGGACTATTTTCGTCCTCACTTTTTTACCAACACCCCGGACATTCTTCCCGAGTTTCTTCAGACAGGCGGACGCCCCGCTTTTTCGATACGGGCGGTTTTGGCTGCGACCCTCTCGCCGCTTTATGGCATTTACAGCGGATTTGAGCTTTGTGAGAACACCCCCATCCCGGGCAAAGAAGAATATCTTGATTCGGAGAAATACCATTTCCAAGCGCGCGACTGGAATGCCCCCGGCAACATCAAAGAGCTTATCACCAAGCTGAATGGTATTCGCAAAGAAAACCGGGCCTTCCACATACTTGCCAACCTACAATTTTTAACTGCGGAGAACGAAAACTTGCTCTTCTACGCAAAGTCCTCGGTGGGTGCTGACAATATCCTTTTTGTGGCGGTGAACCTTGACCCCTTCAACCCTCAATCCGGGTTTGTGACGATTCCTCTCGATGATTTTGGGGTTCAGGAAAATGAGCCCTACCTGCTTGATGACCTCCTCACAGGCGAGACGTTTCGATGGGTTGGCGAACGCAATTACATTGCCCTCAATCCCGACGCCCGCCCAGCCCACATCTTTCGCCTTCGTCGGCGGGTGGGGAGTTCGCTCGGAGAAGGCGTTTTTGCATAACGTCCATGAAGTGGATTTGGACTCCAAACTAAACCATGAAAATTCTCTTTCTTGGGACAGGAGACATCGGGGTTCCCACCCTGCGGGCGCTTGCCATAAATCATAACATCTGCGGCGTCTTCACCCAGCCTGATCGACCCGCTGGCAGAAAACTGCAGCTCAAACCTTCCCCGGTGAAAGTTGCTGCCCAAGAATTGGGAATCTCGGTCTTCCAACCCGAAAAACTGCGTGGTGAGCCCATCCTCGAACAACTCAAGGATTTTCAAGCCGACCTGTTTTTTGTCGCCGCCTATGGCCAAATCCTAAGCTCCGCTGTGTTAAATATTCCAAGGCAGGGTTGTGTCAATCTCCACGCCTCCTTGCTTCCCCGACACCGAGGGGCCTCTCCCGTTCATGCCGCCATCCTTGCCGGAGATCCTGAGACCGGTGTCACCCTCATGTATATGGACGAGGGACTTGATACAGGGGATATGATCCTTCAGCACCGAATACCCATCCTGTCTGACGATACTGCCGGTTCCCTTCATGACCGCTTGGCCGACTCGGCACCCCTTCCCACACTGAAGGCCATGGAACAAATCGAACATGGAATTGCCATCCGCACCCCTCAGAACCCAGACCTCGCCACATACGCGCCAAAGATCAGCAAATCCCAAGGCTGTTTGGATTGGACCCAGAGCGCGGTTGACCTCGCACAGAGAGTTCGGGCGTTTCACCCCTGGCCTGGCACCTTCACGCTTCTCCCCGACGGAACTCCTCTAAAAATTCATTCAGCGCAGCCGGTTGAGGGAAAGTCGAGTCCGGGAACGATTCTGACCTCCACGGATTTTCCTCTGGTGGTCGCCGCCGGCGTTGGGGCTTTAGCCCTTCACAGCGTACAGCTACCTGGCGGGCGTCGCCTCGACTCTGACACCTTCCTACGTGGTCATCCCCTGCCTCCAGGCACCCCACTTGGTTCACCTCTTTGACGCCATCCCAAGAAAACCCATTGACGGCACAAAAACATATCAATATATTGAAATGTCTTCATATTTAACTTCTCCAACCCAAACATAACATGCCAAGCAGATACATTTTTTCCTCCGAATCCGTCGGTGAAGGTCACCCGGACAAAGTCAGTGACACCATTTCAGACGCCATCCTTGACGCCTGTCTTGCCCAAGACAAACATAGCCGTGTGGCTTGTGAGACGCTTGTAAAAAGCAACCTCGTTGTAGTTGCCGGAGAAATCACAACCAATGCGCGCTTTGATTATAATGCGATTGTGCGTCAGGCCATTCGGGAAATTGGTTATGTGAATGACGACGATGTGTTTCACGCAGATCGGGTTTTTATCAACAACTACCTGACTTCTCAGAGCGCTGACATTTCCCAAGGGGTTGATGCCAAAAAAGCCAAGGGTAAAAAGACTGCCGAGCAAGGAGCGGGGGATCAGGGCCTGATGTTTGGGTATGCTACCAATGAAACGCCGGAATTGATGCCGGCCCCTATCATGTTTGCCCACAGACTGGGACGTGAGTTGACCCGAATCCGCAAGAGCGGCAAAGCCAAATGGCTGCGCCCTGACGCCAAGAGCCAAGTTTCCGTGATTTATGAGCAGGGCATTCCCGTGGCGATTTCGAATGTGGTGATTTCCACCCAACACGCCGCTGACATTGAACATGCTGAGATCGAAAAATTTATCATCGCGAAGGTGATCAAAGCCGTTTTGCCGAAGGCTCTGCTGACTCCCAAAACCGAATTCCTGATCAACCCGACCGGTCGATTTGTGATTGGTGGGCCTCAGGGAGACAGCGGCTTGACCGGCCGAAAAATCATTGTGGACACCTATGGGGGTTCTGGCCGTCATGGTGGAGGCGCCTTCTCCGGAAAAGACCCTTCCAAAGTTGATCGCAGTGCGGCCTACATGGGACGCTATGTTGCCAAAAACGTGGTCGCCTCCGGCCTCGCCGCCAAATGCGAAGTGCAATTTGCGTATGCCATCGGCCACCCACAACCGGTGAGCGTTCACATCGACACATTCGGAACAAACACTGTTCCCGAGGCCAATATCGAAAAAGCGGTGCTGAAAACCTTCAGCTTCAAACCCGCGGATATCGTGGCGCAGCTGAATCTTTTGCGTCCGATCTACAGCAAGACAACGAACTACGGACACTTCGGAAAAGACGATGCCGACCTGACTTGGGAAAACACCAGCAAAGCCGCCTCACTAAAGAAGCTAGCGAAGTAAGTTCTGTGACGATCAACTATTAACTCTCAACCACTTAATCACCTTATGAGCACCACCACCCTGACAGCCAAATTCACCGACTACCAAGTCGCCGACATCAGCCTCGCCGACTGGGGCCGCAAGGAGATCGTTATCGCCGAGCAGGAGATGCCCGGCCTTGTTTCCATTCGCGAACAGTATTCCGCCGCAAAACCGCTGGCCGGTGTCCGTATCACCGGTTCGCTGCACATGACAATCCAGACCGCGGTGCTTATCGAGACGCTCGTCGCGCTCGGCGCGGATGTGCGCTGGGCTTCCTGCAATATCTTCTCGACGCAGGATCATGCGGCCGCGGCCATTGCCGTCACCGGCGTGCCCGTCTTTGCCTGGAAGGGGGAGAGTTTGGAGGAATATTGGGACTGTACCTGGAAGGCCATCGTGAACAACGACGGCAAAGGTCCGCAGCTCGTCGTCGATGACGGCGGTGACGTGACGCTCTTCCTGCACAAGGGCTACGAACTTGAGGAAGGCGACAAGTGGGTGGATAGCGAGTCCGGCTCACACGAGGAGAAGGTCATCAAGGATCTGCTCAAGAAGGTCCATGCGGAGAATCCGTTCATCTTCCATGAGATGGTGAAGGACTGGCGCGGCGTCTCCGAGGAGACGACGACCGGCGTGCATCGCCTCTACAAACTGCAGTAACTTGTGAAACTGCTCGTTCCGGCGTTCAACGTGAACGATTCCGTGACTAAGTCGAAGTTTGACAACCTCTACGGTTGCCGTCACTCGCTCGTCGATGGCCTCAACCGCGCGCTCGACGTGATGATCTCCGGCAAGGTTGCCGTCGTTATCGGCTACGGCGATGTGGGCAAGGGTTGCGCGCAATCCCTGCGTGGACAAGGTGCCCGTGTCATCGTCACTGAGATCGACCCGATCAACGCGCTCCAGGCCGCGATGGAAGGTTACGAAGTCACGACCATCGAGGACACCCTCGGACGTGGCGACATCTATGTCACCACGACGGGTAACGTCGATGTCATCACCATCGAGCACATGACCAAGATGAAAGACCAGGCCGTGATCTGTAACATCGGTCATTTCGACAACGAGATTCAGGTCGATAAGCTGGTCAACTATCCGGGCATCAAACACACGAACATCAAGCCGCAGGTGGATAAGTACACCTTCGCAGCAGGCCAGGAAATTTTTCTCCTCGCCGAAGGCCGCCTCGTCAACCTCGGCTGCGCGACGGGTCACCCGTCGTTCGTCATGTCGAATAG
>JBGTLQ010000247.1:0-35933 GCA_041744075.1 Terrimicrobiaceae bacterium | reverse complement strand
GGGCGGCAGCGGAGGATCTCTCTATTTGATTCGGTTGAAGGAGGCTTGAAGCAGTTCGAGGTCCGAAGCATGACGGACCTTCTCCCGGCTGGAGTTGATCCACTTTTGCTCCAGCGCATTTTTGGTGGGGCGGGCGGCATCGTAGAAAACGCCGAAGAGCCCGGGAAATGGCAGGCCGGCCAGTTTGTAGGCGGCAATTTCATCCGTCACATCATGACGGGCTTCATCCTCGGCGGAACCATCCCAGGTTTTTTCTTCAATGACTTGGAACTGACCGTTTTTCCTTGGGTTGGCGGCATCAAAAGCGCCCGGGAAAAACTCCACACATTCGGAAAGGATTTCCACGACCGAAAATCCATCGTGATCATGCGCCCGCTCCATCATTTGAATCATGTGGTTCACCTGCGTGGCATGACTGCGGGCAACAAAGGTCGCACCTGCAGTGATGAGTTTTTTGATCGGGTTAACCGGTTGGTCGATGGCACCTGTTGGATCGGTTTTTGAGCGATAGCCGATCGGCGAGGTGGGCGAGGTTTGTTTTTTGGTGAGGCCATAAACAAAATTGTCCATGATCACATAAGTCAGGCGGATGTTTTTGCGGGCCCCGTGTTCGAGGTGATTGCCGCCGATAGAGAACCCATCGCCATCACCTCCAAAGAGAAACACATGCACATCCGGGCGGGAGAGGCTGACACCCGAGGCAAACGGGACGGCGCGGCCATGGATAAAATGGGCGCCATGCGAATTGACGAAGTAGGGAAACCGGGATGAACACCCAATGCCCGCAAGGGTCACGATATTCTGATGGGGAAGTTGGCGCTTCTCCAACATTTTGTAGAACGATGCCAGCACGGCAAAATCTCCACACCCGGGACACCAGGTGGGGTGGTCGGCGGTGAGGGCTTTTTTGGTCAGAGGCGGGGCGGCAGGGGATTCGGTGCTCATGGTTTTAGAACATGGTTCAAAATTTCGCGGACGCGATAAGTCAGGCCATCGGTTTTGGTGAGGCTTTCGATCTTGGGGTCACAATACCTCGCTCGCAAAATGCTTGCGAGTTGGCCGTAACCGTAAAGGCCGCCATCGTTCATTTCGATGACAACCACCCGACGAAACTTGGCAAAGATGTGCTCCAAGCCGTTTGGCAGCGGGTTGAGGTGACGAATGTGGACAGCGCCGATTTCGAAGCCTTCGGTGTTCGCCAATTTCACGGCTTCATGGATGGGCCCATACGTGGAGCCCCAGCCCACGAGCAAGATGTCGCCTGACTGTGAGCCATATACCTTGGGTGTGGGGATTTGGGTTGCCAGAGTTTGCAGCTTCGAGCGGCGTTTGGCGGTCATATCCACATGCAATTGAGGGCTGCCTGTGGGGTGACCAAATTCATCATGCTCCAGCCCCGTCACGACCGGATATTTGCTGCCTTCTGGAAGCAGGGTTCCGGGCGGGGCGTGTTTGGTGATGCCATTCAGCGGATAGGGTTTGAAGTCAGGGCCGCGAGGCGCAATGTCCAAGGTGGATGGTTGCATGAGCGTCGGCAAATCCGGCTCATCAAACGCCTCAATGCGCGTGGCCAAGGAGGCATCGCTGAGAATAAAAACCGGCGTGCTGAATTCGCGGGCAATGCGGGCGGCTTCCAAGGCGATATAAAAACAATCCTCCACGGTTTTTGGAGCAAGCACCACGCGCGGGCTGTCACCGTGTCCACCAAACACGGCCTGATACAAATCGCTTTGTTCCACATTTGTGGGCAGGCCAGTGCTGGGGCCGCCTCGCTGCACGTTGATCACAAGAAGCGGAATCTCCGCCATGGAGGCCCAGCCAATGGCTTCCGTCTTTAACGAAATTCCAGGGCCGGCACTTCCGGTCACGGCCAAATTCCCGGCATAAGAAAAGCCTAGTGCCATCGAGACAGCCGCGAGTTCATCCTCCGCTTGAACAAACAAGCCCCCATATTTGGGCAGCTCAGTCCGGAGTGTTTCCATCACCGAGGACCACGGCGTGATCGGATACCCTGACCCATAACGCACGCCTGCTGCCAGCAGACCGTACGCAAGCGCTTGGTTTCCATCCATGGTGACCTGAGGTGGGCCGCTTTCGTCGCCCGGCTCGAAATGATAAAGCTTCGCAAGCACGTCACCCACGGGATATGCGTACCCGGCATGGAAGGCGCTGAGCGCTGTGTTCACCACGCTCTCATCCTTGCCGGCAAATTTTTCCTGGATCAGTTTTTCCAGTTTGACTGTGTTGAGATGAAAAACTCGTGCGATGAGACCGAGGACAAAAATATTTTTCCCCTTGTCCTTGGCCGTGCCACCAAGCGCCTCAACGGTCAGACCTGTGATTGGCACGCCCACATAAACGAAGCGCTTGTCTTGGGTGTCAGGCTGCACATGGTCGGAGTCGTAGAGCAAGATCCCGCCTTCTTTTAGAAAGCCGATGTGTTCCTCGTAACTGTGCTGATAAAAAACCACCAGAAAATCGGCTTCATCCCCCGCGGAAAGCACTTCCCCGGTGCCGATACGAACCTGAAAAATTGATGGCCCCCCCGAGATCGTGGAGGGAATCGTCATATAGGTCATGACTTCCTGCGCACTCCTTCCCGCGAGCCGCGCAAGAAAAGCCCCGGCACTTTGGATGCCATCCTGCGAGTTTCCCGCAAGGCGGATCACCGCATCCTTGATGTGTTCTTTGCGAAGGTCAGCGCGGTTTGAGGACGAGTCGGTGACAGGGGAGGCAGGTGTTGGCATTCCGTGGGGTGGGGATACAAAACAGTTATCTTGGCCTCTTCAGGAATCAATCCCAAATTTGAGGTTTCCTATGACATGCTGGGTGGGTATGACCCATTAATTCCATGCAGAAAAACCGTCCATCCTTCGGTGAGGCCGCCCGCTTTTGGCTCAAGCTCGGCTTGATCAGCTTCGGTGGACCGACCGGCCAGATTGCCATAATGCATGCGGAGTTGGTGGAGCGGAAAAAATGGATCAGCGAGGCGAGGTTTCTGCATGCGCTGAATTATTGCATGCTCCTGCCAGGCCCCGAGGCGCAGCAACTGGCAACCTATTTGGGATGGTTGCTCCATAAGACGTGGGGAGGGATTGTGGCGGGGGCCCTGTTTGTGCTGCCGTCAGCCTTGCTGCTCTGGGGACTGAGTTATGTCTATGTGGTTTATGGGACGCTGCCATGGGTCGCTGCGATATTTTACGGATTAAAACCGGCCGTCCTTGCCATTGTGGCCGCTGCCATTTTTCGGATCGGTGGCAAAATCTTAACCCGTGGAATGATGTGGGTTCTTGCCGCACTCGCCTTTGTGGCCATCACGTTACTGCATTTGCCGTTTCCGGTCATTGTCCTCGGTGGCGGACTACTCGGTTTGCTCGGAGGAAAATTCTGGCCGGGTCAATTTCTGGCTCATGAAGTTAGGGAAGAAAAGTCGGTGCTGACGGAGGATGACCTTGATGAACCCACCAAACCGACATGGAGCCGGGCCCTTCGTGTGGCGACCGTTTGTCTGGCCCTTTGGTGGCTGCCCGTGGTTGGGGTGGGTCTTTTGTTGGGGTGGGATGACACCGTGTTTCATCAGGGTGTGTTTTTCAGCAAAGCCGCGATGGTCACCTTCGGGGGGGCTTATGCCGTGCTGCCCTATGTTTCACAACAGGCCGTGGGCAACTACGAGTGGCTGACAGCAGGCCAGATGATGGATGGTTTGGGGCTGGCGGAAACAACCCCGGGGCCGCTCATCATGGTCCTGCAATTTGTTGGATTCCTTGGCGCTTGGCATCAGCCTGGCTCGCTCCCACCGCTTGTAGCCGCCACGCTGGGAGCAGCGATCACCACATGGACAACTTTTCTCCCGAGCTTTCTCTGGATATTTCTTGGAGCTCCCCACATCGAACATTTGCGGGGGAACAAGACCCTCTCCTCAGCACTCGCTGCCATCACCGCGACGGTCGTGGGCGTCATGGTGAGCCTGGCTTTCTGGTTTGGTGCGCACGTCTTGTATCCTCAAAGGATTGATTGGTTTGCTGTGACCGTCACCGCCATCGCTTTTGTTGGTTTATTGCGGTTCAAGTGGCCGGTCATTCCGGTCATCGCAGGAGCGGCTTTGGCTGGTTTCCTGTGGCTGAGAATCTGATTTCTCTTTTTGTATCTTTGTCATTCAAAGCAGAGGCTTGAGGGCTTCTGAAACGGTTTCGGCCATGATTTTTTGGCCTTCGGCGTTGGGGTGCATGCCATCCTGCATGTTGAGCCGGGGGTTGCCCATGACGCCTTTCAGGAGGTGGGGCAGAAAAGCCACTCCGGCCTCCTTGGCCACTTCCGAATAAGCCTGGGCGTAAGCGCCTTGATCAAAACGAAAATCAAAACGGATGCCAGCAAGGAGGACTCGGACATTCGGGTTGGTGTCACGGGCTTTGGCGATGATCGCCAGAAGATTGGATTTCATGGCAGCAGGGTCCGAACGGCTGAGGACATCATTCGCTCCGAGAGCGAGCACAAGGACCCTCGTGTCTGGCTCAACTACTGATTCGACCCTCTCTAATCCGCCAGCGGTGGTGTCTCCGCTGATCCCGGCATTCACAACGGTGAGGCCTTGCTGCGCCAGTTGAGCGGTGAGCAGGGCCGGATAGGTCTCTGTGGGATCCAAGCCATACCCTTCGGTCAGGCTGTCGCCAAAAAAGACGATGCGACCCGGGGTCAAAGGATCCGCATGCATACAGCCCACGAGTACCAAACCGGCAGCCAAGAGGAAATAGGTTTTCATGAGCGCTTCTATTCCCCAAGCCAGCCGCATTTGCAAGGGGCGAGGACACTTACAAAGGAGTCTGAGCCCACATTTCCCGTTTAGGCGGTACACCTGTACCGCTCAAACGGGAATACTTTGAGGATCGTAGGGGAACAAGAGGATTGGATGAATGCACGAAGGATATGTCTTCCTAGTGGAGTGAAGGATCGATGTTATTGCACTCGCTAGTTGTCCACTGGAGTAAAGTTCGCTAGGTTTTCGCGGTGCTTACCATTCGAAAATTAAAGAAGTCTGTTGGCGGTCGGACGCTATTTGAGGACGCAGACATGCAGGTGAACTATGGCGAGCGGGTGGCGCTTGTCGGGCCGAATGGTGCGGGAAAATCCACTTTGTTTTCGATGATCCTCAAGGAGGAGGAACCGGATTCTGGCACAGCGGAATATGACGAGTGGATCACGTTGGGGTATTTGCCCCAAGAAGCTGAAGCTTTGGGCGAGGAGACAGTTCTTGAGATCGCCACCGGACGAGCGGGCGAGGCCCCTGTCCTCGAAACGCGGATGCTTGAATTGGAAAATGCCGGAGAAGCAGACAGCATCGAACACCACGCCGCCGCCACGCGCCTCGAAGAACTGAACGACCCGAAGCGAGAAGCCCGTGCCAAACGGATGCTCAAAGGCCTCGGCTACAAGGAGTCCGAATTCAATCGTAAGGCCAACGAACTCAGTGGCGGTTGGGTGATGAGGGCGCACCTTGCACGGTTACTTGTCATTGAACCTGATCTTCTTCTCCTCGACGAACCCACCAACCACCTTGATTTGCTCTCCCTCCTCTGGCTGCAAAACTACCTGAAATCCTATCCGGGTGGACTGCTCCTCATCTCCCACGATCGCGAGTTCATGGATGAGATCGTGGAAACGGTTTACGAAATCTCCGACCAACGGCTGATTTCTTACAAAGGCAACTACACCGCGTTTTTGGAACAGCGCGAATCGAACTACCAGCAACAGCTGGCAGCGCACAAAAACCAGCAAAAGGAAATCCAAGCGCTCCAGGAGTTCGCTGACCGTTTCCGTCAGGTCGCTTCCAAAGCTTCCCAGGCTATGAGCAAGCTGAAGCAGATCGAGCGGATGAAGCTCATCGAAAAACCCACCCCGCCACGCAAGCCCTTCCGGTTTCAGATTCCACCGCCGCCCCGCGGCGGTCAGCGCGCCATTTCTCTGGAAGGGATCCACATGGCGTACGGGCAAACGAAGGTTTATACAGGGTTGAACCTCACCGTCGAGCGGGGCGAACGAACCGTTCTCGTAGGCCCAAACGGCGCTGGAAAATCCACGCTCCTGAAAATTCTTGCCGGGGAGGTGGAGTTCCAAAAGGGGGTCCGCAATCCCGGTCACAATGCGGTGATCAGATATTTCAGTCAGCACCGGGCCGCCACCCTTGACCCGTCCAAGAGCGTGCTGGAAGAAGTCCTCGCTGGCAGCAATGGGACCCTCCGCGAAGATGAAGCCCGCGGAGTTCTTGGGTCGTTTATGTTCCGCAAGGAGGAGGTTTATAAAAAAACAGGTGTGCTCAGCGGAGGAGAAAAAACCCGCCTGAACCTCATCAAATTTTTGGTGGATCCTCCGAACCTTTTGCTCATGGATGAGCCAACAACCCATCTCGACATCCTCACCGTCGAGTCTTTGCTCCTCGCCCTTGAGAACTACGAAGGCACGCTGGTTTTTATTTCCCATGACGTGCATTTCATCCGCAAACTCGCCACCAAAGTGCTCCACGTGAACAACGGCACCGTCACCCCCTACCCTGATGGCTACGATTATTTCTTGGAAAGAACCGGCGGCCTTGGCAACGAGCGAGCTGCTTTGACAGCGGGATAGCACATCGCCTCAGCCGGGCAGAAGCACTTCCCCACACAGCTCCTTTAGCTCAGGTGGTGAGGTGTCGGTGACAAAATAGTCCACCTCATCCCAAGAAAAGGCCCGAACCATCTCCCGCCGTTCCCACTTGGAACTATCGGCCAGCACCACCACCTTTTCCGCGAGAGCGATCATTTGGCGTTCACTTTCAACCACGAGGTGGTTGGTATTTGTTCCTCCATGTTTGTCGAGGCCACCCACGGACACAAACGCCCAGCGGGCATGATATTGGGAAAGACTCTGAATCGCCCCCGGCCCGACAAGCAGCCCGGAGCCTGGATAGAGGAAACCACCGGTTAAAAAAACCTCCGCGCCTTTTGGATGAGAGCGCAGGCTGTCGATCCGGTGAGCAATCAGGATTGAATTGGTCAGAATCCGCACGGGCCGATTAGCCAGATGGGGAGCCATGGCGAGTGTGGTTGTTCCGCCATCAATCACCAACACGTCTCCATCCTTGATCAGTTCGCAGGCACGACGTGCGATGCGTTCCTTTTCACGGGGATGCAGAGATTCACGAACATCGATCGGCAACATCTCACTTCCAGCGATTTCCGAGCCAGACAATCTGCGCAGCCCTCCCCATGTTTTTTCGACAACTCCTCGGCCCACCAATTCCACAAAGTCGCGGCGCGCTGTCGCCGGAGAAATCCCAAGAACCCGGCAGGCTTCATCCACTGTCAGATCGCCCTGCCTTTCCACCATCGCAAGGATCGCGCGATGCCGCTCCATCGGTCTCATAGAAGTCAGAAAATCTTCGCCTCAGCAGCTATCGAGCGCATTTTTGCAATCTTATCTTCAGAGACTCGCCCATTCACAAAGAGAGAAGAAGTCCCGGCTACCAAAACATCCGCTCCAGCCGCAACCATGACGGGGATATTCTCCCAGCTCACATTGCCATCAACTTGGATTACCGCCGAACCATTGCAAGCATCGAGCAATTCTCGGCACTCGGTGATTTTTGGCAGGCAAAAGGGGAGCAACTTTTGACCAGCATAGCCGGGGTTGACGGTCATAACAACCACTTGGTCCACCAAGGGCAGAAGGGGGAGACAGGATTGCACGGGCAGGCCAGGATCGATGGCGATACCGGGTGAGGCACCCAACTCACGGATGCGCTCAATCAAACGCACGGGTTGGCGAACGGTCTCCGGATGAAAACTCACTCGCGCCCCCGGGAATCCTGCAAAAAGCCCCACATGACGGTCCGGTTCCTCCACCATCAAGTGAATATCCAACGGGATCTTCGAGGCCGAGGCCAGCGAACGACAGTAGTCCGGTCCCAAGGTGAAATTCGGAACATACCGACCATCCATGACATCAATATGAAGCCATTCAATCCCGCCCGCAGCAAAGGTCTCCAGCACCTCAGCCAACGCAAATGGGTCGGCACACATCATGGACGGAGAGATCTGAACAGTTAGGTTTTTCATCGATTTTGTTGGCAACAAAAGAAATAATGATTGATTTATGATTAAATTACAATCATTTTTCAATCACAATATGCCAGCCCTAACCTATTCTCTTGATCACCCAGGCGGCACATTTTCGGCGCAGCCCATCGAACTTCCGGATCTCCAACCCGGGGAGATGCTCTTGCGCACCCGCCGCACCTCGGTTTGTCAGTCCGATGTGGTGATTTACAAAGTGGGTTTGCCTCGCATTAAGAGTTGGCCGGCTGTTCTCCTGCACGAAGTGAGTTGCACGGTGCAGGCGGTGGGCGAAGGGGTCACCAAATTTGAGGTTGGGGACCTTGTCGGCATTGGCTGTGATATTCCCTGCGGAGATCGGGAATGCCTTTATTGTGGGGATCAGGGAACGGGAGACTGGACCTGCTGTCCAAACACCCAGGCGACCGGTCACGAATTTCCTGGCTTTTCCCGAACGCATGCGATCCTGCCCAAATGGTTTGTTGATCTCGGACCCATCGCAAAATTTCCCTCAGGTTTTTCGCCGGATCATGCGTGTCAGTTGGAACCCCTGGCCTGCTGCTTGGAGGGAATGACCCGGGTGAACAATTGCATCGAAAACCGCGTGGTCGTCCTCATAGGCGCCGGGTCCCAAAGCACCTACGCCTTGCAATGCGCACGGGCCATGGGCGCACGAAAGATCATTCTGGTCAACCGCGGGATCGAACGGCTTGAGCGCGTTCTCCGCGATTTTGGAGATGACCGTGTGGTGGGTGTTCGCTGGGATGACCGGGTGGTCGAGAATGTCTTCGCGGCATGCAAGCCATTCAACGAGCCGCATTTTGTGATGATCAACGCGCCGGCTCGCGAGGGGTATGAACTTTCGGTTCAGCTGATGGGGTACGGGACCGTGCTGGATGCCCACGCCGGCGTCAAAGGCGCAGGTGGTAAACCGCGCATTGCACACGAAGTCGATTTAAACAACGAGGTCCACTACAAGCTGCAATGTTATCAGGCCACGCATGGATCCTCCCTGCATGGCATTGGCCTGGCCCACGATCTCCTCAGCCAAAACAAACTCCCCAAACTTGATCTTATGACCAATGCCACCGAGCGTTTCCGCCCGGATCAACTCCGAGAAGCCATCCAACGCGCCTCGGACCCGGACAGCCTCAAGGTGATTGTGGATTGGGACTAACCACTTATGAAATCCCTCGTTCTCGAATCCCCTGGTCAGTTTGTGTTTCACGCGGATCGCCCGATTCCCACCGAAAACACAGGCGAGGAGTCCATCCTTGTGCGTGTCGTGGCCTGTGGCATTTGCGGCAGCGATCTTCCACGGGGCTTCGATGACGGCGGGGCTTACCATTACCCGCTTGTGCTTGGGCATGAATTCAGCGCTGTCGTTGAAGAAGACGGATTTGGATTTTCAAAAGGCGATCGAGCGGCGGTGTTTCCCCTGCTGCCAAAACCCGGACAACCCGGTTTTGATACCGGCGATTTTGCGCAAACCACCAATTACGACTACTTTGGCTCACGCCGAGACGGGGGGATGCAGGAATTTCTCCGTGTCCCGGTGGCCAACCTTTTTCCGCTTCCTGACGAAGTTAAACTTCTTCATGCGGCCTGCACCGAGCCTGCGGCGGTCGCCTTGCACGGTGTTCGGAAGCTGCACATCGCCGCTGGCGATACCGGGCTGGTGATTGGTGCGGGACCCATTGGAAATATGACCGCTCAATGGCTGCGTATTCATGGATGTGCCCGCGTGATCCTTGCCGACGTCGATCAGGGCAAGTTGGATGTTGCGGCCGCGATGGGTTTTGAAACCATCAACTCGGTGGACGGAGATCCGGTCACCCAACTATTCGATCTCACGGGTGGACTTGGCGCCCAGCGCGTTGTCGAGGCCTGTGGACTGCCGGTGACGTTTGCCCAAGCCATCGCCTGCGCGGCTACCTTTGGGGAGGTTGTATTTATGGGAAACCTCCATGGCGAATTCCGACTGCCAGAAAAAGCGTTCTCCAACATCCTTCGCCGCGAGTTGACCCTTCATGGCACATGGAACAGCAAGGTTGTCCCACGTGGCACTGATGACTGGTCCACGGTTCTCAAATACATGGACCGTGAACTGAAAATCGCCCCTCTCATCACCGATACCCCCACACTGGAAGAAGGCCCTGCCATTTTTTCAAGCATCCGCGAACGCAAGGCCCGTCACAACAAGGTGATCTTTCGCGTCAGCCCTGACCTCTGCTAAGCCATGCAACTTGGACTCAAAACGGATTGCATCGAAACCCGCTACAGCTTCGACTGGCTGTTTGACCTCCTCGTGGAAGAAGGCATTCAGAACGTTCAACTGGGTTCCTTCTATGAACTGTATGTTCTTGAGGATTCCTACTTCACCGACCTGAGGCAGAAGGCCGAATCGCGGGGCCTAAAAATCAAGAGTGTGTTCACCGCCCACCGGGAACTCGGGGGATTTTTTGTTGGCGACCCACGCATGGAACGCGCCGCACGCAAAGGCTTTGAACGCCTCCTTGAAGTCGCGGCCCTTGTGGGAGCCGACTCCGTGGGTTCGAATCCCGGTGCCGTCTATCGTGACCACCCTGACAACAAAAGCGCCGGTACCGCCTGCTACCTTCGCCACCTGAAAGAGCTCTCACGCAAGGCCAAGAACCTTGGGCTAAAAGCCCTCACCATGGAGCCCATGTCGTGTTTGGCCGAACCGCCCACCACACCGAAAGAAATGAATCATTACATCGGCGAAATGCAGGCAGACCATAAGGCTCACGCTGACACGACCGTGCCGACATGGCTCTGCGGTGACATCAGCCACGGCCTGTGCGATGCGGCAAAAAACATCATCCACTCAAACATTGAGCTCTTTGAGGCAGGGATTCCCCTCATGTCGGAATTTCACTTCAAAAATACTGACGCCATTTTTAACTCCACCTTCGGATTTAATGCCGAGGAGCAGAAGCGAGGCATCGTCGATCTCCAGACCATCAAGGCCATCTGCGACCGACACCGCAACGATTGGCCCGTGGATAATGTCATTGGCTACCTCGAAATCATGGGCCCAAAAATCGGACGTGACTACTCCGACCCCCTCCTCGGAGACGAACTCAGATCGAGCCTCCGAGCTCTCAAGGCGGTTTTCTGAATCCTTTTTCTAACAATGATGAGTAACTTTTTCTGCAAGCGAAAATGTCATGATGATTTGTCAATCATACGTCGCTTGTTTTTGAGTTTTGGAGGATTGGAAAAGCCCCGAAAGACTTCGCCAGGGGACCATCCGCTGATGGCGTAGGTGTGTTTGTCGCGGAGACCTGTGATGCCCTCATCCCAAGTTCTGAGGAGATGTTTGCCGAGGTCCTGAAAACCGGTGTGCTCCTTCATGGCTTGGCGAACCAGCGGGGCCGTGTCAGAAACAGCGTCACTGATTTTCTCTACGAGATCCGCCTGCTCTCGCAAGGGGATTCCAAAAGTTGACGCGATGAATTTTCCGAGGTTTTTGCCGGGATGCCAGGTCTTCTTTCCCATGAAGGAAATGCCTGGCGGATTGTCCCTGTGAGTGGCATAGACGCTTGTGGTTAGCATGTCGTAAACCGGCGCCAAATGGACGTCCGCTCGTGAGGTGTAAAGCAGTGCAATATTCTTTGAATGACAGTCTGCATTGCGCAGAGCATAGGTCAGCAGCAGGGTGGCGCTCAGTTTTAAAAAGGTCTCCCGTTGGAACGCTCCCGGAACGTGATCGCGGACGGCCTTGGCAATTCGCTCCCAAGTTGTTTCATACTTCGAGGCAGGTCGCAGGCCGAGCAGCGCACAAAAATCTTCCAATCCATGCTTGGACTGACCGGCCCCATCGACATCAAACCGGTGTACGACCAGCGCCTGCCCGTCATCGGACACTTCTGTTCGAGCTGTGGGCATGACCTTGCCTGCAACTTGCATGCCCAGATGTTCATTGAGAGCGAGATAGGGCAGATTTTTGGATGAGCCCTTGATGATGTGTTTTCTGGTGAACAACGTCGCTTTGTTACATTGCTTAATCATAATTACCTTAGCTCGCGGATCGAAGGGTGAGGGTTGATGATGTAGGTCTGGTCCTGAGTCGTCTCAATTGTGACCAGACCGGGACGAGAACTGCCAAGCTGGATGGGATTGCCGGCTTCGGTCCTGACCTCAACATCTGCCTTCTCAGGACATGCGAGATGGCACACACCTCCGCTGCGCGATGTGATGGCTATGCGAGTTGCTCGACCCTCGTGCCATTCGGCATCAACGACAAAATTGCCACGTGCTACCAAACCTTTGAAGGAACCCGTATGCCAGGCCTGCGGTAATGCAGGAAGAATTTCGATAAAACCTTCATGGCTTTGTAAGAGCATTTCGACAACCCCGGCTATCGTGCCAAAATTTCCGTCAATTTGGAATGGTGGGTGCAGGGTCCATAAATTGGGTGCGGTGCGTTCTGAGATAAAGCGCCTGAAGACATTGTATGCCTTTTCTCCCTCCTTTAACCTGGCACGGCAGTTCATGCGGTGGGCCATGGCCCAGCCGGTGGTTTTATCGCCTCTGAGGTCGAGGGTTTTACTAGCCGCTTTCATCCACTCCTTCTTAGCTGAGACAATCATGCTTCCGGGATACAGCGGGCACAGATGGGAGATGTGACGATGTTGAGGATCCCCGATGTCACTGTAATGCTCCTCTTCCCGGTATTCCTTGATCTGCCCCGTGGCACCCACGTTAATTGGGTCCAGGCGGGTGATTTCTTTTTTTAGTCTCTCAATAAACTCGTCCTCCACGCCTAGTTCTTTCGCCAGAGTCAACGTGTCACTATAATTTTCCCACACAAACCCTTGATCAAAGGTACAACCAGTCGTGACGTAATGTTCACCATTGTGTCGCTGCTCCGGTGAGGCGGATGGCTTTACCAAAAGGAATTTGCCTTCTTCGACGAGTGCCTTGCTGTAGAATGCGCTGAGAGACCGGATGGCGGGATATGCGACTTCTTTGAGGAATGTTTCGTCCTGAGTGAATCGGTAGTATTCCACTAAGAGCTTGGAGGTAAACCCACCGGTGCCAGGTCCAGAATGTCCGCCTGGACCTTGAATATCATAGGCGTTTGCATTCGTGCCAACGATCCACCCGGGGTCATCATTATCGTCCAAGAGATCGGGATTGTGCTGTTGCACGTAATTGCGAGCATGTTCTCGCGCCTTCGGCAGATAGGCCTTGAAGTAGGCAATGTAGGCTTCAAAACTCTCTGCAAGGTTAGCACTCATGGAGCCCCAATAATTCATCTGAACATTGATATTGTGCCAGTATCCGCCTGACCATGGCGTGATGAAGTATTGACTCCATGCTCCTTGGAGACCCGAAGGAAGAGTCTTTTCGCGTGAACTGGCAATCAACAAGTAGCGTCCGTAATGAAACATCAGTTCTTCGATCCGAGTGTTTGCATCTCCTTCTTTGTATTTGTTGAGGAGCACCGAAGTCGTATCTGTGGAGTGCGTTGAATTTAGGTGAATAGACACCCGTCCGAATAGTTTCTGATAGTCCTGAAGATGTCTTTGCCTGAGTGCGGCGTAACCGAGGGATCGGGCCGCCATAATCCTTTCCGAAACTTTCTCTTGGGCGGAATCCCCGGAATCACATTTCTTAAGATTCGGGCTGGTGAACACCTTTTCGCTGAGGTTGTAGTTTGTTCCAGCCGCGATCAGCAGCACAATAGAATCAGCATGGCAGATTTCAATTGATCCCCGCACAGTGTCTGCCGTGACGATACCACCTTCATTCATCACGCTAATTTGTCCCTCGAAGTTCGTATTGAAGAACGGGAGTGTGCCGGAAATCGTAAGGAGATTTCCAGCAGCCATCACTGTACCGACACGCTTATCCTCCTTATCCCGGTAAGGAATTTCTGCCATGAGATCCAGAGAAATAGCCCCCTCCTTCTCAGCGGCCAGTCTTATGACCATAACATTGTCAGGGTAGGAAACAAAATACTCTCTGGAGAAGACGACCCCGGCGTGTTCATAAGAAACATGAGCGATGGCCTCCTCCAGATTTAGCGACCGCCGATAGTTGCAGATCTCTCCATGGTGAATAATTAATTGAAGCTCCGCAAAACTGGTTATTCCGCCGTTTCCGTAGGGACCCTGATTGTGCAGAGTTTTTTCGGTGATCTGAATTCTTTCGGTGTCAGTTCGTCCGAACACACATGCTCCCAAATAGCCATTGCCGAGGGGATACGACCATTGTTCCCAGTCTGCATCGTAAGGCATGCCTCCTGCTTTGATTTGATCCCAAGCGGGACCAAGGTTTGGAGCAGGAGAAGATTCCCAAAGGGACAGGAAAGCCTCGCTTTGTTTTGCTGACGTCTTCATAAGAACCGCAATAGTCAAAACGGCTCCGCTCCCGAAGTACGACTACGCATTGTGGGACGTGCCGGGCGCGTTTCCACCCTAGGACTAATTCACAGGTTGCTTAATTTGCAGTGACCGTGAGGTTGGCGTAGTCCGCTGCACCTTCCTTGGCGCGGTTGCCAATCGCCACAATCATTGTTGCTGCTCCTTCTGGAACAGCGTAGTCTTTCGTCACTGTTTCCCAGCCTTCTGATGCTTCTCTCATAAATATCGTCCGCTCCCAGTTCAGCAGATTTTTGCCTTCTGCATTTTTGAAATTAATCTCAGCGGTGAATGTCTCATGGACCAACGAGCCAGGGACCACATCTGAGCGACGCGATTCAAAGCTCAGAGTGACATTCTTCCAGGACTCATCTACTGGTAGCACAACCTGCACGGTGGTAGGCTTGTCAGCAGATAGCCTTGCAAAGGTCTTGTCGCCCTCGGTTTTTGTCTCGACGGCACGTAGTTCCCATGCTCCGTGTCTTCCTTCCCATCCGTTCATGCCATCGGCAAATGTGCCATTGGAAATCAGATTTGAGCCTTCGCCGGCAAAAAGTGTGGACAGAGTAATGCCGAATATGATCACGGATTCTTTGAGGAGTCTTTGTATTTTCATTGTGCTAGTTAGTTTGATGTATGTTGTTGTTTCTGTTTGGTCTGAACTCTGAGATTATGAAATGTGTGTATTAGCCCCTGGGGCAGAGGAACTGGGCTGCCAATGACTTTAAAGACGCTAATCAAATTGGTTAGTTGACCGCCTCCAGCATCCTTTTCCCAGTCTGCATTCCAGTTGATGGTCGAAATCGCAGCGAGTCTGCGAATGAGTGAATCTTGCGGCAAATTCGTTTTGTCCGTGGGTGAGACAAGGAGACCATCTTCGGGGGTATAAGCTGTCCAAGAATAGGTTGGCAGGTCCGCGAAGGTAAAATTAAGCGCAGTGTTTTCTGGTTTCGCGTTGGAGACGATTTTGTCCCCTACATACCATTTTCCATCAACCTCCACGGCAAGGTGAATAATGTGCGAGCCATTTGCGCGGCGGGTCCTGCCCCCCGAAACAATAACTTCTTTGATGTCTTTTAACGCCGTCGCGGGAATTTCTGCTCCAAAAAAAAGCGTCGTGCTCCCTGGTTCATCTGGTGATGCGCCCTCAAAGACCACTTCTGCCCTCCTGTTAGCGCGTTCCTCTGCATTCGGGGTATGACGCACGCGTGCATGGGTAAATGAACCAGAGGTGGAATCGGCAGAAAATCCGCCGAAAAAGTCCGGGCCGCTGTAAGCTCCAGTGGGGGCCATCGTGTCTGTGGAGAAAGGGCGGGGTTGATCACTAGTAGCCCAAGTAAAGCCCTCAGCGTTCTGAAAATTAACATCACGAGCGGCTGCTGATGTGTTGTATGTTTGCGATCCGGGGTCAAACTCATACAGTGTGATCTGCCCCCACGCGGGTGCAACGAGCAGAACCCAAGCAACACACAAAGACGAGATCCTACCCCACAATGGATCGAGGTTAGTGTATCTTGTGCAAAAGGGGGAAAGATAAATCACTGTGAAAGCCTACAAGAGCAGTAGTGTTGCAATCCAGTCGATTTCACTGACAACTATACCATTTCCTTGTTTTGTGTGTTTTTGGTCAGTTCTCGCCGAGAAATTCGGACTCCGTAATTCGAAGCCATTTTGCGCCAGTGGTGAAACGTATGGCGGTGGCGGAGCGTATTGGTTCAGCGAGTTCGAGAAGAGTTAATACGTCCGAGCCTGCTGGAAGTGAGACGTTCTCCCCAATACTCTGCCATTGTCCGTTGAGTTGAGCTTGGATATTGACAGTGTATTCAGAGCTGTTCCCCGTGCTTACGTTGATTCCATGGATCACTCTACTTGTTGGAAAGTGCCATTCGATCCAGCCCCCTCCATTGACCCCAGGATACCAAGCCAGATGAGCTCCGATACCGGTGATGCCGTCGATCGTGCGACCGGCCAGGCTGGCGTTGGGATTGGCAGTTGCATGGTCAACACCTACCTTGGTGAGCACCCTTCCGTGAAATTCGGCTTCGGTAATCCGCAGCCATTTAGCGCCGGTCGAGAATCGGATCGCGGTAGCGAATCGAACGGCCACGGGAAGTTTGATGACCGTTAATGTGTCAGGGCCTGCGGGAAGCGAAACATTCTCGCTGATCATCTGCCACTGGCTGTCAATGAGAGCATGAATATTAACGGTGTATTCGAAGCTATTGCCAGCGCTCACATGGATTTCATGGACGTTTGTATAACCTGCAAAATGCCATTCGATCCAGCCACCTTCATTCACTCCCGGATACCAAGCCAAGTGGACACCTGTGCCGGTGATACCGTCAATGGTGCGAGTTGCGAAATTGTCGTTGGGATTGGCAGTTGTGTGAACAACATCCAGTGTTGTGAGTTCTTCCGAGTTATCGATGACATTGTCATCGCCAAGGACGACTGTGTCCTGCAAGTGCAGCCACTTGGAAGTTGTGTTGATGCGGATTTGGCTGATGCCCTCGTGTTTGGCGAAAAGGAAATCTTGGTAAAATCCTCCCGCCCCGGAGGCCGTATAAGTGCCCGCTGCTGTCCAAGTGGTGCCATTAAAAACCTCAACCGTGAATGTGCGGACTGAGGTGCTGCCCAAAGCCAGGCTGACCCCGCGAATCGTGTAAGTGCCGCCAAGGTCCATGGTAATCACTCCCCCGCCATCAAGTCCTGAATACCAACCTAGGTCGCTGTGAATGCCATTTTTTCCGTCAATGGCACGTGGAGCGAAGGCGTTATTCACGTTGGCGCTGGCGCTTATGGGGCGGATTTCTCCACCTGTAGCTACTTTGCCATTCGGAAGGAAGTCTGGATCGGTTGTCAGCATAATCTTATCGATCTGCAATCCATGTTGACGCGGGAGGAAAGCGATTTCATTCAGACCAACATGCAGAAGTGTTCGAGGAATTGAGAACTTTCGCCATGCCCAGCCGTCAGCTTCGGCAAGGCGCCCCATAACCAATGGTGCACCACCGGCCCAAATTTCCGTTCGGTCCCCATGCGCTTTAAAAAACACGCTGCTGGAACCACTGGCGCTTCGCGCCAGCACCCAAACCGTGTATTCAAAGAAATGATCCACGTCTACATCTAGTATCAGTTTATCAGATGCAGAGAAATCGCATTCGATGATGTTACTGCCGGTTGGGGTATTGAATGTGGCAAAGACCGCGGAATCCTCAGCTCCGATGGCTACGGTACCACTCACAGTTGCCTCCTCAGCTTCAAAGAGGTAGCTGACAGGCGGTGTCATTAAACTTGCTGGGGGTGGGGATGCTGCCTGGATTCGATCCCATAAGGCCATCCCGTAATTGTAGAGGTTGGCTATACCATAAATCTCATAACTTTCTCCTCCATTGTTGACAGGAACTGAACTACCGTCCACGGAACACAGGCGCCAAGTTGAGTTCGCTCTTCCGTAGTAGTGTTCCCGGAGCTTAAATAGTAGATCTTCAGTCCCGACGGTGAAGCGGCGCTCGATATCGACCGTGGCAGGGGTCTCTGGCCATTGTTCCAGCAATTCTATCGAGAGGCGCGTTGCCATGTGAATAAGCGTGGCATAGGTCGAATAACGGGCTTCACTTCGATATCCGCCTGAATCGACGTGTTGCGAGCCATCGTCGGCCAAAGTCATTAATTCGTAAGCCATACCCATCATTCCATTGTAGGGCGAATCGATCCCAAGTCTCCCCATTGGTGGTGGTCCGCTCTGGCTCCCCACAATGTGAGGATTCGTACCAAACGGGCATTCCACTTCGCT
This sequence comes from Terrimicrobiaceae bacterium, assembly GCA_041744075.1. Taxonomy (GTDB): domain Bacteria; phylum Verrucomicrobiota; class Verrucomicrobiia; order Chthoniobacterales; family Terrimicrobiaceae; genus JAJTZA01. The sequence continues at coordinate 17,661 of JBGTLQ010000247.1, read as the reverse complement.
AACAACGACATGGCGGAATTGGATATGGGTCATCATCCTGTAAATTCCGACGATATCGCTAAGTAGCATCCCCTGATATTTGTAGTCTTTGCGGACACCAGAGCCGTTTCCTGAGCCATCGAACCCCTGCTTGGGTCCATCAACAATCTCGCCTCCATTCTCCAAAACATTTTTGAGGGGACTGGTGGTATAAGGCGCTCCCCATTGACCCAGCCCAGTCCAGGCTTTCTTGATGTTATTCCAGCCGTATTCAGTGCATTTCTGCATGAGTTCATCAAAATCAAAACTCTGAAAATATTGATTAAGAAGGGAATTGCCATTGATATCATTTCCAAAATAAAGTTGAGCTGCAATTACGAGTGCAACCGGTCCGTGAGAAATATTTGGATTGTAGGTCTTTCCATAATTCTCCCTTCCGTCCGTCTCACGCCCATAGGTATTATCGTCGTCTGAATGCCAATGCCCGATCACGGCATGGGCTCGCATCATCCAATCGAGCCGCTCCTTTTCATTGGCCGTCAACTTGCTCCAAACAGAGGGAGTGTTCTTGGCCATGGCACAGGCAAAGGCGATATGCACGTCCATCCAACCGGCGTATAAACCTCCAAGGATCGGCGATTCAAAACTTGGCGTGCTTGGATTGGTCCTGCCCTGAACAATGTGCTTGAGATGTGCTGCAAGACGGTCGGCCGGATTTTGTCCTCCGCTCCCTTGATAATTCATGCCTTTCCACTCGTTTTCGAAGGCCAAAACCGAAAGCAAATAAATGGCGTGGGCGCGCTCAAGGTTAGTTGCAAAAATGTGAATCTGGAGTGGAGAGACGCTGTATGCCTGAATCAATGGAAGACTAAACGCCGTGTTGATTGTTGACTGCTCGACTGCGGCATGGGAAGGCTTCATAAGGAACACGAAAGGCATCAGCCAATACGACATCACCTTGGCGAATCTATGGGAGCTGCGATACTGTTTATCGAATACTTCAAGGGACTTAGGGGGGAGGTTCATATATTTATCTCTGGTTAACTTTTCCGTAGATACAGAGCGAATATTCCTGGGGGGAATTGCGCACGTATTAATCAACTAGTGTTTCCACTCAAGGTAAAAAACAACACCCCTGAGATGGTAACTATAACATGACCCAAACTTAATTTACGCTCCTCTGAGGGGAATGGCGAAGATTTTTGTCGATGCGGTTTCCCACATTTTTTGTTTGTCAACACTTCCGGCGGCAATGAAATGGGTGGCTTTCCCATTTTCGAACAAGAGGCTGGCTCGTTCCAAAGAGCCATGCTCGGAAACCTTTCCGTCGCTCCATGCAATTTTTCTCTCATAAGCGAGCGCCCCGGTGTCGGGCAGGTTCCATTTGAGCAAGTCGTCGCTCCATGCGTAAGCTCCCCCGTAGGGGACCCCGCAGATGCTGCCCGAGAAGTCTTTAAAAATGAGATGATATCTACCATCCTGCAGCCAAAGGAATGGATCTTCACAGTTGAAAGGCAGAATGGGCTCATCCCTCAAGCGCTCAAAAGGCCCGTTAGGCATAGGTGCCGTCGCGATGCCCAGTTGAAGGGGGCTATCCCATTCGCCTCGGGACTTATAAACCATTGCTGTGAATCCATCCTCACGGATAGCCACGGCGGGGTTCGAGGTAATCAGGCCATCCCATTGACCCGGTCGCGGCTGTAGAAGAGGGGCATCCGGTCTTTGCCACGGTCCCCGAATCGATTGGCTTGTTGCCACTCCGATGCGCTTATTTTTCCAAACACCCCGGTATTTTTCGAAAGCTTCATTCGTCCCCCTCTTCAGCTTATGTTCAGCGTCGGGAGTCTCAAAGTCGTATGTGATGCCGATGTAATAGAGGTAGTAGGTGCCGTTGTGGCATGTGATTCTCGGGTTGTGCGTGACAAGCGCATCAAAGTAGCGGCGATCTCGTTTCGGAAAAATGATTTCCTCGAATGCATAGGGCCCTTCCGGCTGATCGCTGGTCGCTCGGATGATCTCTGAGTTGGTTACCCAGTGAGGGCTGAATTCGAGCGATTTCGGCCAACGAGACGCAAAAAGATGATACCGCCCATCTCCATGCGGCAGAGAATCCCGGATGACCGAGCCGCACCAGATCCAGTGCGCCGGCGATTCTAGGCCGCAGTCCGGTTTCGCTAGTGCGAGATCAAGCAGACATGCCGGCACAGGATATGATCTTCATTAATCTTTCTGAGTACCAAGGAATCTGATTAATCGATATTCTCGAGATCCTTGAGAAAAATCAGATTGAGGTTTAATGGGTGCTACGCCCAAATATTGACAGAGCCTTTCACTTTTGACGACGATGGCTGCGACGCCCGCGAAGGAGAAGAATCGTTCCAATCGAGCCCAGTAGCAGCGTTGCTGAGGCTGGTTCAGGAACAGCAGATACCTGAACGGCACTAATTAAACTGTTCATCTGTGTGCCAGTGAAATCGTCGGCCCATCCAGCAGCCCATCCCACGGTAGAAAGTATTCCCATCCTGGCGATTTGTGCATCGCCAGCAAGCGAAACGGTTCCACCAGTTGGCGCTGCAAGGCCAGCCGTTGGATCATACTCAGTCCACAGCGAAGAAGCAAGGGTGATGGTGGTGAAACTGAGTGTGGACGAAGTCGTTAATCCCGAATTGGTAGCAGCCGCATTGTTGACATACCATTGCGAGCCAACTTGAACAGCAAGGGAAATTGATTGCCCCAAGTTGGAGCGGCCTACCCTGCCTCCACTCGCGGTTATGCTTGTGAAATCCTCCAGAGCAGTCGTGCTGATGTCGAACGCCATGAATAAAGAAAGGCTACCAGCTTCGTTGGCAGTCCGATCAGCATCGAAAATTACCTCGGCCCTCCTGTTGCCGGCTGTCGCGGCGTCGTGGCGCACACGGGCGGCGTTCCATAGGCCCTCTGATGCTGAATTCAAACCAAATCCTCCATAAAAAGTCGGTCCGCTATAGTCTCCAGCTGGTGACATGACGTTTGTGGAATAGGCGCGATTGGCGCTGGCAGCGACCCATTGCGTGCCGTCCACATTGCGAAAGTTTGTGTTTGCTGCACCCGAAGAATTGTAAGTGCCGCCTGCTGGCAAGAATTCATACAAGACAGTTGCCGAGGCAGGGACAGTTAGCGCGGCGAACAGTGTGAAAGCGCAAGCCAGTTTTATCATGGTGTGAGCAGGGATTTGGAGGTTTGTGTTTGGAAACATTTTCATGGGATTGTTTTTAGGAGGGGTTTAGTTCACACGGATAATTTCTTGGAAATCGAGGATCATTCAAGGCGGAATAAATGACAACTATATCACGATCTTCATTACTTCTTGTTTGCGGCACTATTTGGCGATGATCGTCAGGTTGGCGTAATCTGCGATCCCTGCTTTCGCACGGGTGCCCATGGCGGCGATCATTGTTGCAGCCCCTTCTGGCACCTCATATTCGCGGGTCACAGTTTCCCAGCCATCCGTATCCTCGCTCATGAAAATCGCCCGCTTCCAATCCAGTAGGTCCTTGCCATCGGCGTCCTTGAAGTTGATTTCAGCGGTGAAGACTTCATGGGGTGCCGCATCGGCAAGCACACCGGAACGCCGGGAGTCGAAGCTAAGGGTGACCGTTTTCCATGCTTGGTTGACTGGCTGAACAACTTGCACGGTGGTGTGATTTTCTGCGGATAAGCGGGCGAAGGATCTGCCGTCCTCGGTTTTCACTTCGACGGCTCGTAACTCCCATGGACCGTGACGTCCCTCCCACTGATCCATGCCGTTGGCAAACGAACCCTGTGGCACCAGATTACCCGGGACTTGCGAGGCAGGAGTGGTCGGAGAACCTCCTGCGGCCGGGGCAGCCTCGGCTTTGTCAGAGACTTCAATGGTCAGCTCGGTCGAGTAAGTTTTGCGCTCCAACGAGCCGTCCGGCGAGATGAAGACGACAACCGTGATGCGATCCAGGCCCGGTGCCGCATCAACCTGCAGATCGAGGTAAAAAGGTCCGGCGGCAAAAGGTTCGACGGTTACCGGTTTTGAGACAGAAGAGACCTCAGGCTGGCGTTTGCCGTTAATCCAAGGGTGCAGTTGGGCGACAAGTTGCTGGCTGCTGCCGGTGACTGTCTCGGTCACCAAGACAACTTGCGCTTCAAAGGCTTTATCTGGATGGGCGCTGCGAGGCAGCGAAACCGCTCCCCAAGGTTCCATCTTTACTTCGCGAGCAGGCCCGGTCAGCAACTGCGAGGCGGCGTCGGGAGCAGCGCCAGTGGCGGGATCTGCTGTCGGCTCCGTAGCGGAGGTAGGTCCCGAATAAACGATCGGCTGCAGGCCGAGATCAGATTCCGATTCGAGCGCCCCGATGTCGCGTTGCGCTCCACGAGCCGGGCGGCTGGCAAAATCCCGCTTGGCCGGGCCATTGAACTGCCATGCCATCAGTTCCTCGATGGTGGTGAGTGCGTCGGCGAGTGTGCCTTGAGAGACTCGTAAGTAGTCGAGCGCTCCATGAAAATCTTTTCCGACAACAAAGTCGGATGTGTTATCCAAAGATTCCCCCGGTGCGGGCAAGGTCCCACTGCGTTGGACATTGGAAGGCTTACCATCGAGATAGAGGCTCGTGGAACCTGCTTTGCGATCCACTTCAGCCACCAAGTGGTGCCACACACCATCATTGACTGGCTGTGAGGTCAGGAGCCGCATCTCGTTTCCAGCAGCTCGGACAACCAACTCGGCATGCCCGGTTTCCGTCAGTCGAAGTTCATACCCGGTTTGGGCATCTGTTTTGCCTGCAACAAGACCTGCGCCCCCTTCAGGATCAGCGCGAAAGATGGCTTCGATGAGGAAGTTGCCATCGCGTATACGAAGGGAATTTCGTTCCTCGCCGGGAAAGTCAGCCGTCGATTTTCCGCGTTCCGTGGGATAAGGGATATCTGCGGTAAGCCGGTCGTGTGAGACCATCAAAGACTTTGACCCATTGAACTGCAGGGCACCGCGTGTCCAGCTTTCCAGTGGTCCAGACACGTAGTCCTCGATGGTGAATTCAGAACCTGCGAGATGATGATCCGGAATGCCTTGAGAGACCATTCTCGCGTTGGTGTGAAAGGGCTGTGGGTAAAGATCGTAGCCCCAGACCTTGCTGGGATTGACTCGATTTGGCAGGAAGTGCCACTCGCCGACAACGCCGTAAAGAGCCCAGGGCACAAACACCGTCGCTCCTCGGTCAATTGCCGATGAATTGTCGGCCAGACGGAAGTCGCGCGCCTCGGCATCGCGCCACGGGGACTCGTCACTCATCCAGCCGACATCTGTCGCGACGATATTTTTAAGGGGGAGAATTCTCTCCTGAATCTCTTCAAGTGTCCGAAATTCCTCTCCTCGCCAGCGGCGGTATAGGTGGCCATATTCGCCAGAGAAGTGGTTATTCATCCAACCAATGTCCACAGCCTCGTCGAGTCCCCAAAAACTCATAAATGAGGTTGGAGCATTTGCCATGAGATTGCCAACAAACCACTGCAAGTCGCCATCCTCTGACTCCTTCTGATAATGGTTGCGAATATCAAAGCTGGTGTTGTTAAACAGTATATTCTGCCGCCCCCGGACATGCTTGAACCCTTGCGCGGTGATGATGTTTTGCCAGGCAAGTGGGTGACGGTCGGACCAGGCGATATTATTAAAGGTGAACGATTTTGACTGACCATCCAGATAGAAAAGAACGTTTTTGTGGAACTCCTCGCGGTGAGCCACCCAGCCAATAGCATTGGCCGAGATGTTGTTATAGAAATAGGTGGTTCCGCTGCCCCACCCCTCGATACCGCCGAAGTCCGTCTTATGAATCAGCGATTGGGTGACCTGATTGCGATGAACAAGAATCCGGGTGAGCGGGTCTGTGGTCGGGCTGTGGTCCGCCTGCACGCCGGCAAAAAATTTGCCTGCCCAAATGTTGATTCCTTGGGCGGCGACATTATGAACGATGTTTCCGGCAACCTCCCCAACCATGAGCCCATCGAGATTGATGGCCTGTCCCGCATGCCCTGTGTTCCGCATGCCGATGTTCGTTAACTGGTTTCGAAGGATCTTGATATCGGTTAGCTCACCGATAGGGAGAAAGCGCCACATGGGACCCCTAGCCAAAAGCATCCCTCCTGACTCGACATTTTCGAAACGGCAGTCGGTAATGCGAATGCCAGAGACAGTTTCTCCTGCGTTCCGCACTTCATTTACCACGCCAGCTCCGGCAAGATCCAAAAATTCCAAATGATTCAAATTAACGTTGGAGACGTTGCCGAGCAGTCGAATGGCCCCCTCCTGGGTATAGGGAAAGGGACGTGCCCATGGCGTACCGTCTGACCCTGTCACGTCGGGGATATCCTTGGGATCAACCGAATTGTTTTCCGTGAAAACCAAGCCGCTCACGGAGATCCACGATTGGTTGGGAATGTCGAGGATCACTCGATGCTGCGCCACGTTAACGGGATTGCTGTTCGGATCGAGATTTTTGGGCATCCAGAGGTAGAACCTCCGCGATTTCGCATCGAAATACCATTCGCCTCCTTCGTCGAGAAACCTCGGAAGATTCTCGAGGAAAAACGGACTCTTCACCTGCGGACGACGGCCGGGCACCTGCAACTGCACCGAAACCCCGGAAGTCCCCGGTTGGTAATCATTAATCCGGGAAGGCGTCGGCCCCGTGATCGAGAACTCACCGCTGCTATTCGGGGTATCGATCCAGAGGGTGGCTCCAACATAGGCTTTAGGATCTTTGTCGGTGAAGACAGCCGGGTTATGAATCCATGAGTCCATGGCCTGACCACTCACGCTGGTCACACGATGCCAGCGTGTGAAGTGATTATAGGGGTCTTCCACTGTCCAATTAGGATCGCGAGCGAGGTTGAGCCGCTGACGGTTCCCGTCGATATGGGCCCATGCAGCGTGTGGTCTGAAGTTGGAAGGGATTTCTGCCACCCAAAGATTTCCATCGCTGGCTTCTGGCAATCCTGCAGCCTTCCGCTCGTCCGTGGATACTTTCTTCCATTCCGGCACGCGGTAAGCACCTGAAATGGTGGCGGGACCATTGCCCCAATCGGGGGCGACCGTCAACTGGATCGGTTCGCCGGATTTGCCGGATTCCCGTGCAACCAAGGCCCCATAGTAGGTCACACCCTTTTTGAGGACGTATGTTTGCACTCCAGCACTCTCAGTTGCCTTTGCTGTGGCATTCTTGTCCCAAGGTTGATGCTTCCAAGCTGATTCCGGTGTAGTGCCGTCTCGCTGATCGTCTCCGGATTCGTAGTCGATGTAGCGAACTTCACCTCGAAGTTCGGGCCGAAACTCCTCCGGCTTCCACAAAATCCGAGTCGAGCCTTCAAGATTAACCGCATCGGCAACCACGGAATCCGCCCACGGAAAGGCTTCTGAGTTCCAACCGACGTTTTTTTGATCACTGCTGAAGACCACCGTCGTAAGAAAACTGAATGCCGCAGCCGCCGTGAATTTGAGGGGAAACTTAATCATCTTAAGACTATTTCTTGAAGGGACATCCGATTCAACAGGAGGAGAATGACACCTATATCATTTTCGGCCAGACCGGTTTCTACAGACGCCCATTGGTTGTAGAGAAAAACGCAATCGCACTGTGTTTAACAAGGACATGGTTACGTTTTTGTTAACACGACGGCAGCCCCATGAAAACCGATTGGCAACCAGATCGTGAGATGATTTTCGACAAGCTGAATATGGGTTTCTTGGTCGATTACGCAGCCCACGAGAGACCATTTTCCCAAGGGAAGCGGAAGTTGGAACACGTGTCCCGCCTTCAAATCAAAACCGTGGACAACGGCGAGCGCCAAGTTGCCGTCTGTCGAGATGCGCATCACGCCTTGGTGTCCCGATGGACGGGAATAGCTGGAGGGACCTTCCCCGATAAACTGGGACCGGCCTTCTTTGATGGCAGGGGCGGCTAGGGTATAAACCGCAACGGCATGATTGAGAAGATCCATTTGCCATGAGGTCAGGTTTTCCACCGGTCCAGAGAGGCACATCCGCCCCAGAAATGTGGCTGTAAGCGAATACACAATTCGGGCCTCGGCGTCGGAAGCATGAAGAACCGCCCAGATTTGCGATTGGCGCGGCGGGATCAGATGATGAAGATTGCGCGCAATGATAGGGATGCTGAGGCATTCGTGCGCATCGGAGAACGAACTCATGGCGGAAAGTCCCATCATAGCCGGCTCCAGACGGTGGCCTCCTGAGGAGCAGTTTTCGATGACCAGATCGGGGATTTCCTCGTGGATGCGCTGGAAGAAACCTAGAATCCCTAGGGCCTGCTGACGGAGACCCTCGCCAAGAGAGTCCGGGTGATCGCAGCCTATTCCGATGTTGTCGTTGTAATCGACCTTGAGGTAGCCAAAGCCAGACTCCTTGAGGAGTTTGATGACGCGTTCCTCGAGGTGTAGGCGCGCCTGGGGGTCCTGCAGGTTCCAAAAGTAGCGGCCACCGCTGCGGAGAGGGCGTCCATCACGCCGTAGCAAATGGTCGGAATGTGTCTTAATAACCTCCGAGGCCAGCCCCACCACTTCGAATTCAAACCAAAGGCCGGGGATAAATCCGAGTTCCCTCAACTGCCTGTTTGTCTCAGCAAAACCGCCGGGGAATCGGGTTTCATCAACAAGCCAATCGCCAGCAGGCAAGCCCGGCTTGGATTTGTCCTTTTTCATCCACCCGTCATCAATGACGATGTATTTGACGCCTGAACCCACGAGACGACGTGCAACATCCAGAATATTCTTGTGGTTGGGATTGCCCCAACTTGAACACCACTCGTTAAAAACCACGGGAAGGGAAGCTTCGCTGGAGGGGGTGGGAGGAAGTGTGAATTCTCTGGTGCGGACGAGAGCCTGTCCAATTTCTGCCAGCCCACCCTCCACCACCGAAAGATAGGCCGCTGGAGAGATCAAACTTTCACCGGGATCCAAGCGCTTCATCCAGTGGCCGAATTCACGGTCCGCAAGACCACCAGACAAAGAGACGCGGTCGCCTTTGCGGGTTACCTCGATTTGCCATGAGCCAGGCCAAGCAAGCTGAGCTCCCCAAGTCACTCCGGCTGGAATGTCTTCAAGTGCAACAAATGGGAACCATTTCCGAACCGGCATCGTACCAACTTGGCCGAAGCGTTCGCTGAAGAGACCCGTTCCAGACCAAGAACGAATCAGATGGAGCTGCTCCAACATCACGCTAGACGGCTTTGCCTCAGCGCTCCACCAACTCCTGAAGCGATGTAGTTGCAGAACATGGGCTCCATCGGCCTCGTGAAACGGACTCATCCCGGAAAGCACAAAACTGTTTAGCAATTCCAGATGCACAGCGTCTTTGCCCATGTTCTGGCATTCGACTTCCACAATCACTCCGGGTGCGCCATCGGTGTGGGTTAACCTGTGCACAAAGCTGAGTTGATACTTTGGATCGAGAAGCTTGGTTTCGATTCGGGTGGCCTTGACCAAGCGTTGAACTGTTTGTCCGGTGAAAACCAATTCGTCAACAGCCTGATTTTGTTGCATCGAAATACCTGCACTGAATCCCCATCCAGCGTCATCCTCCTTCAATTTGAAGTGAATCAGGCTATCAGGAATGCTGCCCCGGACTGGCCTCATCCAGGAGGGGCGATTTCGGATTTCGGGAAGGTCATCCTCCACATACCTGCGGGGGGTCATCAGGCGGGTGACGTACTGACGAGGAACGAGGCTGAACTGAAGACCCTTGTGGCCATCAATCGGATCATAGCAAGCCACCATGTCCCCCAGAACATGCCTTTCAAAAGATTTTAAGCAGGAGTCCTTAACCGTTGGAGAATCGATCGGCGGCTGGCCTTCGAGCAGATCGTTCACATTCGGCAAGAGTTGAGATGGGGTGCTAAACACGGAAACTAATCATATCCAGGAATGCCCTTTGTTCTCGGCACTAAATATATGACAACTGTAACACTTGTCGGCAGTGAGCCGAGCCATGCAAAAATTCCCGTAGCGCACTACCGCTGATCATCGGGTTGGTCAGGGGGATTCGTGTTCCCTCTGTTGAGAGTCTCTTGAAAATCAGATTCAGCCCGTTGGCGATCAGCAGATTTCAGAACTTGGGTTGGACGAGAATCTTCCGTTTGCTCGATTTCATTGATCATCTTGCGAGCGAACGGGGAAGGAAGCGCGGTGACAACGCACTTTTCGACATTGGCCATGCTTTCAAAGGAAAACCCGCTGAGGAGCTGGGCAAATTGGACTTCCGAAAAGCCGGTTGTGGAAATAGAGAGGAGAAATCGTTCGTGAATAAAAATAATGATGCGCCGGTTTCCCTTGGATTCCGGAAATAGGATGGCAGGAAAACTGCCGATCTTCTGATTCACTAGAGGGTTTTCCACATCAGGGGTGGAGTACGCAGCGATACGCGCCGGATATAGTGCGGAGTCGGTCAACTCCAACTGCAACTTGGCCGGTCCGGTTTCAGGATTCGCCTCATCGAGAGTCTTTTCAAATTTCCGGCGTGCAATGGATAACATCCACTCGCCCTCTGGATCGTGAAAAGCTCGCGATTCCATCATCTTCCAGCCTTCATCTTTAATGATTTTGGGCTGGGTCTCTTCGAGCAAAATCAGCAGCCGCATGGGATCAACAGGCTCAAGCCAGCCGTCCGCTGAAAGGCCGCGAAGCACGGAGAACATCATGATCGCTGAGGCAAGGATCGCCGCCCGACCTTGATCAACGATCCATCGGGGTGACTTGAAGGACTTCATAAATGTAATACGGCAGGACGGGGTTGAAGGAATCCTCGAGAAGAGTTGACGAAGCAGTCTCATCGGTGAATTCGGTGGCGGGGAGTGGCAAATCAACGGGATCAGGTCCATCAACGGCATCGAAGGTGTCGCCAGGACTTGCTGGTCGGTCGAGAAAAGCTCCAGCGACCTTTGTCCAGATTCCACTGCTATCCGTCTGGCCATTTCCCCTAATGCCATCCCGGCCAGGAAAGATTTGGCGTTCAATGACCGCTTGAAAGGCATGGCGCGAGCGGGATCGAAGGGTGCCATTGTTGTCATCCACCGTTTCCACCAATCCATGAACAGTGAAGGTGTTGGACTGAGTGGTAAAAAGGCCGAGCACATTGGCGCGGAGCAACTGCCGGGCATGTTCACTGCTGTTCTCAAGGGTTAAGTTTGGATTCTCCAGCACTCTCCCTGCGAAAGGAAAACCAGCGGCCGGCTCGTTGTTGGTCATCCACTGGGCAAACGCTTCGGCATTAATGGGGGTTCCGCCAGAGGAACTCGTGGAATCGTAGCGTAGATTGGACACAGATGATGCTAAGACTCTGCGTCCGCGGTCAATGTTTTGACCGAAGTCTTCGGGGTAAATGCGAGAGTTGATGTTGATCTTCCCATAAGACGCATGCTGCTTGGTGAAGTCCGGTGCCGTTGGAAGAATCAGGTCTGCGAGCAGATAGTCTGGCGGCATGCTCCCGGCCTCGGCTTGCGTCTCGGAAAGATTAACTGTCTGCCAAGCCAAACCGCGTTGTTGTCCAGTGGGTAAACTAAAAATGAACCCGGAAGATGCAAAAGGATACCAGAACGCTTGTGGGTAGTAGTTGTCACGAGGAAGACCAGGCCTGCTTGCCGGACTCACGGCAGTCAGTTTGGATCGGTCCGTTTGAGCCAGGAATGAAGGATTGGGTGCTCCGAGTGACTCTCCTGAGGAGGGTTGCCAAGCCGCGGCACGGTGGTTGAGACGGGGGTCAGACAATTCCGCTGATTGCACCTCAGCTGGGAACCCTGGAATAAGGCTGGTAATTTCAATATCAGGAAGGCGAACGAGAGCCTCGTCGATCGTGGCGGCTGGTGTTAACCCTGTGACGTTTCCACCCGGTCGTCCCGCTGCGGGGATTGTCATTATAATTTCACGACCATCCCGGGGGAAAATAGTAACGATACGAACGCGGATATCAGTAATAGTGACCGTGTCGCCTGGCGCAAAAGCATAGAGATTTTCCTTCTTGTCAGAACGAAGATTGAGACGGTGAGCGAAGAAGACATTGGGCGTGGCGAGAACATCGCCAGTGAAAGCATACTCACCGGTCTGGCTGGTACGAGCCGACAAGATTTCCCCCCCTTTAATCACGGTGTAAGGCTCGGAAGCGTTGGCCGAAAATAGATACTGAGTGCTCGGAGGGTTCGCTTCGATGTCATCAATGGAGCCAGTATGGCGGAGGCGGGCTTGGACCGGTTGACCGTTGATTTGGAATTCCATGTAACTGGCACGATAAACCGGAAGATCAAACGCCCAATCCTCACTAGAGCTTTTGTTTTGAAATCCTTCAGGCAGGAAAAAGTCCACATCGAGAGCAAACTCAAGATGGAGAACGTTGGGGGCGTCCGCAGATTGCCGCCTAGGGGTTACGCGCAGGGCGATCTCCACAGGGGTTGGGGCATTGATATGTCGACCAATACCCCGCCCGCTGTAGATGCCGGGAAAGAGAGAATTTGCCATGTAATTCACAGCAGGTGTTGCCGCAGCCCAGTCCGAGAGATTCCGCAAACCAGCAAGGCGGGTGAAAAACAATCCATTAAAAGTGACAGGACCTGCAGTGCCGTCATAAGTAACACTTACCCGATCAAAGGTCGTGGCGACTGCCGTCTGTAGATTATAAGAATATTGGTCGACCTCCGCAAGGGCATCGACCGGATTCGATGCACTCTGACCCCACTTATCGAGGAAGCTTTGACCCAGGCCAGGCACCGGATACTGCAAATAAGCTCCTAAGGCGGTGTGGTAAGCGCGATTTTGCGCCTTAGTCCATGCCAAGGTGGATGCTCCTTGAATAAAACCGGTGACTCTGTCCGCATCGCCGTTTCGAGCCCCAATCATGCTGAGCATGTCGGCGGAAAAGGGTAACTGAAAAGATTGTATTAGCTCTTGTTGAGGAAGATTTCCGCGGAACCATTGAGTGGCCATCCGTGGTTTACCGAAGACATTGAACTCTGGAGAGGTGCTGTGATGCGTGATGTTGAAGCGGTTGTTCTCCCAAAATTCTCCACTTTTGTCCGGAGAGAGGAAGGCTTTGATACTGGATTTACTCAGCCATGGCACATATTTTGAAGCGGCATCGGGAGTGCTGGTTCTTTGGTGCATGTTGTTCCAATATAATGTCTCGAAATCCAAGTCCCCTGCCCCGGCGAGACCATCAAAACCGATGGTGGTGGGAAGCCCCGGTGCCATGTCACCAGTAACATACCACTCCGTTGAGGCCTCGGAATAACGACCTTTGGGATAGAAATTCCCTGCGGATGGATCATAATTTCCACCAAGCAGAGGAAACCTGTGCCGGTCAACTCCCAGTGCGGTTTGGAAATTGATCCGGTTCGTATCGCTATCGATCCAAAAAGCGTATCTCCCAACGACGGGGTTGTAATTGGGTTGACCGCGAATGCTTTGACGAGGGCGCAGAGGATCACGCAAGACTTCGACCCAGGCAACATTCAGAGGAAAACCGCCGGGCTCAATGGGATGAATTTGTTGTCCGTCCCATGTGGTAAATAGTGCGTTAAGATTAGCTTCCCCAGCGGATTGCCCAGGCACAGGGGTGGAGTAGAGCGGGGTGTGGATCGGGGAGGCCGTGCCCTGCTGAATCGTGAGACGCCCAGGGTTGATCCACCAGTTCTTCAAGTTGGAGTTGAGAGCAGGGGCAACGGGGTTGTAATTGGGCGATGGAATGTTGCCGGCGAGCAGAGCGGTTGCGTGACCAATTGTGGCATCAACCAGAAGTTGGCGGTAGGTTTGAGCCGGGAAGCTCGTCGAGGAGCTTTGTTCCAGCATTGTGCTTGAGAAAAAGGCTACGATGAGGAAACTCAGGATAACGATAAAGGCCAGCGAGATAATAAGCGACATTCCTCGGCGACCTTTGGGAACATTACCTGATGGGGTTCGGAATTTTATCATTGGTAGCCTCCATCAGTGCGGCGGTAGTTGCCGACAGGAATTGGAAAACGTGTCCGATAAAGCCTGGGAGCTGGGAGCCCGGCCGCTAAACAACTTTCCATCAAGGCATCGATACTTTGATGCAGAGCAGGATCCGAGTTATCGGGCCCAAGAGCGACTTGAGCAGGGAATGTCTCGGTGATCAGATTGGAAAATCTCCGGATCGTCGAAGGCTCAAAGACTGCGAGAACAATTTCCACGGAGCCGGGGACGCGGCGAAGGGTGGGCGGATAGTTGGAATCATACTTCACCCTTGAAACCGCTGCTCCAGAGGGAGAAGTCAGATCGTGCGGAATGGGACGCCCCTCGACGTCGTAGCATCGAACCCAGAATCCGGCGACACCTTCCACAACCACGGAAACTGCTTTGGAAATCCCGCCATCCACTTTGGGCTGAAAGGAAGCTGCCGGAAAGAGGGGGGGATTTAACCAGACTGGAGCCGGATTGTAAGCCGCAAGGTCCGGCGACTGGGTGTCAGTCCAACTTTCATCAAGAGTGTAGGCTTGCGACGGCCCAAGTTCCTCAAACTTTGTGTCCAGATCCATCGGCGTGAAAAGTCGGATCAATTGACGGTCGGTATTTACAAAATACCCCACCGCAGAAACGTTACCGCGTGGAGTCTCGGTAGTACCGGTTTGCCAAAATATGGAATCTGTATTTGCCAGCCGTATTCCGGGGGGTATGACCGGGTTCTGAACAAATTGCCACCTCATCGATTCCAAAAGTTGAAACCGACCTACAAGCCGGGGCTGGGAACTCAAAGTGGCTGCCAACTCACGCTGGGTCTGAAGAAAGAAACCTCTTGCAGCCTGGGCAACATCAATACGGCTTCGCGAAGATGCCCACACGTTCTGCACCTGCCCAGTCATGGTAACCAGAATAACCATGAGTATCAGAAAAACCGCGATGGAAACGAGTAGCTCGACTTGGCTGAATCCTTGCGATGCGCGTGTCCTATTCAAATCAGACCGCGTAGGCCGGGAAGCGGGCTGACTTATTAAACTGGCGGGCTCCATGAAATCACTACGGTTCTTCAAGGCGATGGCCATGCGGGATCAGCGCTAAGTGGAAGGAAAATTGGATAACGAGCAGTTCTGTCCTCGCTGGGTGGCTGGTCCTGAGGCCATCGGATGCGCACAGAGGCAGCGAGCAGTTGATCACTGTTCACATTTGGTGGATAGGCGCTGAGGGGTCCCAACTCGATCTCAGCAAGGTAGTAGCCAGAGAGGTGCTTCAGCCCGGAAGGGACGGTCGGCAAGTTTCCACCTGACGCAGAAGCAAGGAGAACACCAGACGCGTCATACAGACGGGTTAAGACGCGCTGATTGGGGTCGCGGAAAATTGATGGGCGGAATGTGTAGCGTTTCAGATCGCTCACAACATCCTGCGCTATGGAACTGGTCACCAAACGGTCGCTGGACTCCCGCAGTTGCTTGAGCCCAAGAGAAAGTAGCCCAATCAGAGCAACCAACACAAAAACAATAAGCCCGACGGCCATGGCGACCTCCACGAGCGAAAAACCGGAGGAATTCCAGGCGTTCAAACGAGTTGGACGATGGAAAATCATGGATTGCCCGGCCTGGAGATCGTGATCTTTCCAGTCAGAGGGTGCGTCAGGATTTCCGCCCAATTGTCACCATCTTCGACGAGTGTTTCCTCAACGAAAAGGGATGCCTGGCCCGGAAGTTCCGGCCAGACTTGGCCATTGGGGCGAAACTCCAAAAAGCGCACAACAACGTTTTGTCCACCATACTCCACGCTCATTTCATTCCCCAGCCCACTCGTGAGAAGCGATATGCCCTCTTGATTGGAGCGAACCGTTTGACGCAGTCGGACGCCTTCGGCAAATGTCCTCACACGGCTTTCAGCTTTCCACTGCGCGGGTCCGGTAGGTTCCTGCCGGGAGAGCAGCAAAACGGCTCGAAAATTTCTCCCCGGCTCGGAAGGCCAGTCGGTGACGATCCCAAAACGGATCGGGCCACTTTTCGAAAAAGCCAATGCACGCCCCTGTTCCAGTAGATCAGCGATCTGCCCCGCTGCCACGCCAACTTTTTGTCCCCGCCCAATCGAATTGAACGCCGAAACGCTTAAAACGGCAAGGGATGACATAATCGCCAATACGGTGAGAAGCTCAATGAGAGAAAACCCCGCGCAGGGAGTCCTCACAGTGTGCTTCTGAGGCATGCTCATGGTGAAAAGCATGGTAGATGAAGAGCGAAACATAATCGGGGGTGTTCTTGAGTTAACATCATGGTTGCATTTCAAAAGATAAACAAATCCCACGCGATGACAATTATGTCATTGCGGATGAATAAAATCTGATCGCTGTCAATCGGCTCAATTGCTTGTCGGGTCCCTCGGTGCCGTGGAGGGCAAACCAATTGACCACCCCATGCTGCAGAGTTACTGTCAGGAGTGTGCCAACAGGTCAACGCATCAATCTCAAAAAAATCGCCGAAGAGGTAGGCTGTAGTACGATCACAGTGTCCCGTGCTATGCGGAATCTGCCAATGGTCCGACCCGACCTGAAAGAAAAAATCCAGTCTGTCGCCACCAAACTGGGGTATAAGCCGGACCCCGCCCTGGCAGCCCTGGTTGCTTATCGGACTGGTCATCGTCAGACCCAAGCGCTATCTAATCTTGCGCTGTTGGTTCCAACATCGCCCTTCCGACCCCGTGCAACCAATCCACGCACTTGTTATTTTGACTCTCATCTGAGGCAGGCCGCAGAGAAACTTGGCTATTGTATGGATTTGATCGAGATACCGGACGAACCCAGAGCGCAAGCGGCAGTTCAGAGGATGCTTCTCGCAAGGGGGATCCGCGGTCTTGTGCTTTCAGCTGAGTTTGTTTCTCCACGAAAGCTCCAACTGGATTGGTCTCATTTCGCATGTGTTCAGATCCTTAATTTTCACTCTGATCACTTTCATCACGCCATATCCAGGAATGAACATCTCGATATGACGAAAATCATGGAAGAAATCCAAAATCATGGGTTCAGCCGCCCCGCATTTGTGATGGGGACAAGTGCAGAAACACCACATTTCTCGCTAAAAGTTGCGATTTTTGAAACGGCTCTTGTGGAGATGGGCGTGACCAAGCCAAAGGATTATGAATTTCTTTATCCTCTAGGGTATGACTGGGAGAAAGGTGAATTCTCAAAGTGGGTAAAAAAAAGGAAGCCTGATGTCATAATCAGTGACACCGCCGATTGGACAGTTGAATTTCTTAGCAGGCAGGGTCACAACGTGCCTAAAGACATCGGATTTATCAGCACATGTGTTCCATTTGAGGGCAGCAGTTGCTCGGGAATAAAGATCGATGTGCCTTCCCAGACGCAATTGTGCATGGATATCTTGCACGGGCAGCTACTTCGAGGCGAAGTTGGCCTGCCAGACATTCCCATGGCTGTTGAGTTACGTGGTTTGTGGCAATCAGGGACAACTCTTGATAACCGTACGAAAGCATCACCCAACACCGCTTGCAACCCGGCTCAGCACATCAAGACTAGGATACCTACTTCCATAGTATGAATCACGAGTGTCCGGTTATAAGTGCCACAGCATCAGTTGGTTAGAATCTAATGGTTGCAAATCTATGAAGTCGTTTTCTGTAAGTAGTTCATTTAGAGGAACTTTCTCAAACGGGTGAACGCTTAACATCTGCAAAGTTCTG
>JBGTLQ010000246.1:0-2587 GCA_041744075.1 Terrimicrobiaceae bacterium | reverse complement strand
CAAAGTGGATTGGCGAACGTTGCCAACCCGGACGTCGCCTGGGAAGCCCACTCGTCATCATGGTTTTAAAGTCACCTCTGGGAAACAAAATGGAGGAGCGAGTGATGAGCGCACGTTTGGTTCTGGAGATGTCGAGGTTTCCCGACATCACATTGCTTGAGCGCTGGCGCTTGGGGGATTCCGCACTGGAGAAGCAATTGAGATCCGATGAGCAGGCCTTTGTTAGCAGCGCCCTGATGGTCGAGGGCACCACGTATGTGGAGCCCGGGGGATCGAAAATTGATCTGATTGTTCGACCTTCCACTGGGGGAGCTCCAATACTTCGTGAGACATTTGAGGGTCCAACCCCAGCTGAGGTGGTGAAAGCTGGGGCTACGGCAGTGGCCTCAGCCGTCAAATCGCCTCGTGCTGATCCGCAGGGATCCCAGCAAGACACAAATTCTGAGGTGGCTTCACATGTCGCACGAGGGGAGTGGGCATTCAGATGGGGATCTGCAGCAGATGCCTCGGAGGCCCTTGAAACAGCGCTCGCCTTGGATTCTCCCGACAAAGCCCGTGTGATGGCCCTCAAGGCCGTGGCCGATGCCAGTGGTGTGGATGTGGCAATCTCCAACGCCCGAGAAGCCGGTCCAAAGTTTCTCGAGGGAATCAAAAACCTCGCCACAGCAACAGCCTTGTCAGGGGATGCCTGCGAAGTCGCCGGCAGCGATCCTTCGGTTTACTGGCATGGCCTTGATGTCCTGAGTATTGCGGCAGGTGGTCTGGCTTCTGGCGCTTGTCTGAAATCCCCGAGCCCGCCAATAGCGCTCGCCCTGACGACGTTGCGTCAGAACGCCCGACGACTTTATGGCGCTCTTATGCGTGCCGAGATAGTGAACCCTACGCTCCTTGAGCCAACGACCAAAAAACCTTCCCTGCAAGGCGGCAGCTACATCTGGGATTATCGTACGACCGCCTGCATGGGGATTCTCAATGCTGGGCTGTGGGAAGAGACTCCAACTCAAGCTGTCGAAGCCCTCCGCGATGCATTCAAACGGTTTATGGCTTTGGAAATATCAATAAGTGAGGATTTTCTCAGACGGGGACGTGCTGATGGCGGTTTAAGAGGGTTCGGTTGGATCGCCCGGTGGCCGGGAGGGTTGAATTCTGCGGATGACTTTGACGCATGGGCGGCAGCTACGAAATCGGATGGCCCACTTGCTGTTCTCTTTGCCCGCACCTGTGCGGTGAATGCAACCTCGCCCCATACGCACACTCCCATGGCGAGAGAGGACGAGAAGGCATTCGTTGATGCGGTCAATGCCCTGGGCCAAACCGTGAGGGATCTCGCTCCAAAGCTGTTGGCTGACCCATTTGGTCAGGCTTTGTTAAGTGACGTCGGCATCAGTCTGGATGAGGCAGGAAAACAGGCGGTAGAGGCCCGATATGTGCCTGGTCAGGGTGCCGTGACTCGCGCTTGGAGTCTTTCCTTGGAAGCCATCTATGCGTTTCCGGCTCAACTTCCTTATGTGATGTATAATATCTTTCATCGCCCTGATTGGATTGCCCCACCAGATCGTGAGCGTCTGATCGCTATGATGCACAACCGAATCGGGGGCCTGAAGGGGATGGCGAGATCCTCGGTGGAGCGGCATGTTGCCGAATTGGAATCAGCTCCTCACGAGACTGCCAAGCCAATGGTTTCGTCGCTGCCCACAAATCCGCCAACTGCACAAACCAAACCCACATTTGAGCCATCAACCGATCCCAACGTACTCCAGCCAACGCAGTGGCTTTTCTTGCAGAGAGCTGAGGAGAGCGACCGTCCCAACCTGCCCCACCAAATCCTTTATGGTGAAGAAAAACTGTTATGTTTTTGGAGATATTGGGATGGCTTCGTTCTCGAAAGCGCCGATCCCGGCTCCATGGTTACTCAACGTTGGCCGATGACACAGGCCATTGACTCCTATTTTGGGGGTGCCGCAGTGTTGGACGGGCGGGCGTTTGTGCGTTTGGGAGACCGTCTTTTCTGGACACAGATTCATCATGAACAATGGGACAGCATGCCACTACCGAGCAAAGGTCAGGGGTTTCTTGGTGTGGTCGAGGGACGACTCCTTTTGATAATGCGCAGTCAGAAGAATATCGTGGAGATCGACTACAAAACCAAACGGACTTCCCTTGTTGCGTCAGAACGTGTCGGGATCGATGCCGATTCGGGGATGCCCACCCCCGCCGGGTCCGATCTTCTTAATCATCCCACAGAAGGCGGCCGCTCGAACAACATTGAGATTGGCAGAAAGGCGTTGAACGCTCCTCACCCTTTTATGGCAATGGCCAAACGAGGTGAACTCACCACCTACTGCGACCCACTGATTGCGGCGTGGGTAGCCGCCTCGCTCAGGAACAGTCCCTACAACCCGATGACCTACAAGGAGTGGCCAATCAAAGAAGTCATCCCCGGGTTGTCGCCACTGATCATGGGCAATGTGAGAGCCGCAGCCGCTGATGCGGAAGCGATCTGGTTGTTGTTTCCCGAACAAGGTGGAAGTGGGACCCTGGCTCGTGTTCCTTTCGATGGATCTAAACCAGCTGAGTGGAAAATTTC
>JBGTLQ010000245.1:0-34909 GCA_041744075.1 Terrimicrobiaceae bacterium | reverse complement strand
GCCTGCTGGGCTTCACTGCTGTTTATTTTATCATCCCAGCCTCCCAAGGACATCGTCGGGATGACATTTCTCCATGCCGACAAGGTCTTGCACTTTGTATATTTTGGAGTTGGAGGATTCCTATTCATGTGGGCACTTTCCTGCAGCGTCAATCTTCCTGCCCGCATGCGAATCCTCTTGGCAATTCTTGTGGCTGTGGCGATTGGTTTTATTGATGAGTGGCACCAAACGTTCACACCGGGAAGGCATGGGGGGGATTTTTTTGATTTTGCAGCGGACGTGGCGGGGGGAATCGTCGGACTCGCTGCGGCCTTCTTAACTTATGAGTGGATCAAAAGACGCTTCACCACAACTTCGGGTTCAGCAGCTCCGTCAGGAAATTGAGGAACACAACCGCCTCTATTACCAAAAGGCGGAACCCAAAATTACGGATCAGGAATTTGATGCCCTGCTGCGTGAGCTTGTGGAGTTGGAGGGCCATCACCCCGAATTGGCCACCGAGGATTCCCCGACCCGTCACGTGGGCGGTCAGCCACTTGAGCAATTTCTGCCCGCCCCCCATCTGGTGCGCATGCAAAGTTTGGATAACACCTACTCGGAATCTGAACTCACTGATTTTGTTAATCGGGTGGCGAAGCTTCTGCCAGGTGAAGATTTTCTTCTGACCATTGAACCCAAGGTAGATGGCGTTGCCATCAGCCTCCTCTATGACGATGGACGTCTCGTGCGTGCTGCCACACGAGGGGATGGGGTCACTGGCGATGACGTGACCGAAAACATCAAGACGATTTCCTCGATTCCTAAAAGTGCCCCGAACCTTCCCTCCGGCCAAGTGGAAATCCGCGGCGAGATCTATCTTCCTAAAGCACGCTTCGCGAAAATCAATGAGGAGCGTGATGAAGCCGGGTTGCCCGCCTTTGCAAATCCTAGAAACGCCGCCGCCGGGTCACTGAAACAATTGGACTCAAAAATTGTGGCAACTCGCGGATTGAAGGGGCTGTTTTACGGCTTTGGTGCGTTTCCAGACGATGAGATTAAGACTGGCTCAGCCTTTATTCAACGACTTGCTGATGCAGGATTTTCGACCCCTGACACGTTTTGGAAAGCGACAAATATCGAAGAGGCACTATCCGCCATTCGTGCCTTGGGCGAGGTCCGTCATGATTTTCCTTACGAGACTGATGGTGCTGTTCTAAAAGTCGATTCCCTAGCCCAGCGCGAGCAACTTGGCTCCACCTCGAAGGCTCCCCGCTGGGCCATCGCTTACAAATACCAACCCGAGCGCGAGGCCACACGGCTCTTGGATATCACCATCCAAGTTGGCAGGACGGGAGTCCTCACGCCTGTGGCGGAGTTGGAACCTGTGGTTGTGAGCGGTAGCAAAGTCAGCCGTGCGACCCTCCACAACGAAGAAGAAGTTCACCGCAAAGACATTCGCATCGGGGATCGAGTCATTGTTGAAAAGGCGGGAGAAGTGATCCCTGCGGTGGTGGCCGTGCTGACAAATGAGCGAACAGGTTCTGAAAAACCATTTGTCATGGTGCAGCAATGCCCTTCTTGTGGAGGTAGCATCACCAAGGAAGAAGACCAAGTCGCCCACCGCTGCACCAATCCATCCTGCCCGGCCCAGCTCCTGCGCCGCTTGGAACACTTTGCGTCACGGGGCGCGATGGACATCGAAGGTTTGGGAGAAATCATGGTCACCCAATTGGTCAACAGCGGCTTGGTTCAAGACATTCCCGGAATCTACCACCTCACCTCCCCCACCCTCCTCACACTCGAACGCGTGGGCGAAAAAAGTGCTGCGAATCTGATCGCTGCCATCGATGGAAGCAAGCAAAGAACCCTCTGGCGATTGCTCTTTGGATTGGGCATCTTGCACGTCGGAGCAGTTGCTGCGCGCAAACTCGCAGCTCATTTTGGTTCATTGGATCGGCTCGCAGCAGCCTCGGAAGCTGAACTTCAGGCGGTCGATGATGTTGGGGAAATTATGGCCAAGTCCATTCGTTTATGGTTCGAAAATCCCAAAGTTGTGGAACTGCTCACCGAACTGCGTGAAGCCGGACTAAATACCCTTGAAACCGATTCCGCCACCTCATCGGAAGAAGGCCCCCTCAAAGGCACCACTTGGGTTATTACCGGCACGCTCAGCATTCCCCGCGAAGAAGCCGCTGCCCTCATCCGCCAAGCCGGAGGAATCGTCACCTCCAGCGTGAGCAAAAAAACCACCTGCCTCTTGGCCGGCGAATCCGCTGGAAGCAAGCTGGACAAAGCCACATCCCTCGGTGTCCGGATCATTGACGAGGCCACTCTGCAATCCATGCTGAAAGGGTGAAGCGGAGGAGGACAACAAACCATTGCTTTTGCCTCCTGCAGTCAAAACTCAACAATCAACAAAATCTGGGTAAGGGACTATCTCTCCTGCAGAAATTTCTGTAGCCATCCCACCAGGTGCCGACTGAGTGTGCGCTTATCGGTGAGGTGGAGAACTTCGTCGGATTTCGCCATCAGAAACCCAAAGCCTTCTCCATATGCCGCACCATTCACAACGCAGGCGTCGGTTTGGCATTTGGACATCTGACGTCTCCCCCTCTCCAATGCCCGCTCGCCAGTTCCTTCCACTTCGTATTTCCAGCCAACGATTGCGGCAGCCGGAAAAAGCGCACGCAGCGTGGAGATAATTTTGGGGGCTGGTCGCAACCTGATGGTTAAACGGTCGGTGTCGCTTCGAATTTTGCCTGGCCGGTAATTATCCACCAAAAAGTCGCAGAGTGCGGCCACATGGAACACGGCATCGAATCCTCCCACTTCTTTCTGGAGGAGCTTCTCCAAGGAGGCATTGGTCCCAAACGGCTGAATGGGCACTGGAGGTGCAGGATGAGTTGCTCCTTCGCCACGGTAACAGACCACCTCAAATCCGGCTTCGGCCAAGGTGTTGGCAAGGATTGCCCCCAGTTCACCGCTGGATTGGTTGGTGAGACGACGCACGTCATCGATGGGTTCATGGGCGGGGCCGCAGGTAACAAGGACGCGATGTGATGACACGGCTTTAGCTTGCCCGGATTGCAGGTTTTACTCAACTCTCCAGTGACACCTTCGCTGACCCATGATAAAAACCGGACGATGAAGATTCTGATGATGGCGAGCGAGATGGCTCCATTGGCGGCAAGCGGCAGTCTGGGAACCGGGGTGGCGGTTCTTGCGCGTGGTCTTCGTGCTCTCGGGCATGAGGTTAGTGTGGTCCTGCCTCTCCATCGTGCCGCAAGAGAGACGTCTTCTTTGAAAAAAACCGGTGTCAAATTTTCGGTGATGGTTGGAAATGCCAAATATGCCACGGAAATTTTTGAGACCACGACTCCCGACGGAACCCAAGTTTTTCTTGTGGCGAGGGATGAATTTTTTGATCGCTCCGGGCTCTACGGAAATGAAAGCGGAGATTATCAGGACAACTCCACAAGGTTTGTGTTTTTTACCAAGTGTGCGCTGGAACTGGCTCGCAGAATGGACCCGGCTCCCGAGGTGATCCACGCTCATGGCTGGCAGACTGCGCTGGCAGGCGTTTTTGTGCGCGACGGGCGGTTGCCATTCCGCACCGTATTTACCCCCCACGGGCTTGAATACCAAGGGAACTTTTGGAGTTATGACTTTGCCCTCACAAATCTGCCCGGCGAATATTTTTCTGCCAAGGGGCTCGAATTTTTTGGCAGTCTGAACTTGCTGAAATCCGGGATATTATTTTCGGATGTGGTGGTGTTGCCTGGGGAGCGGTTTGTGGCTGCGGCCCAAACGCCATCGCATGGCTGTGGCCTGGAAGTTGTCCTTCGCGAAAACGCATCCAAGCTGGTTGGGATTCCAGATGGCCAAGAGTTGGATGGCTGGGATCCAGGACTGGACTCGGCTCTTGTTTCCCCATTTTCTTTGCGAAAATTCAAAAATCGCGCTGGAAATGCAGGTAAGTTGGCAGAGGCCTTTGCGTGGGAACCCGAAGCCCATGCGACATTTTTGGTTTTTGCTGAGGCCTCGGAAGGATTGGATCTGGTTTTTGATTCCCTTGACCGATTGATTCCAAGTGGAGTTCGGGTTGGCTTGCTTGGAAATCCTGGCAAAGCCAATCGCCGCGCCGCCGAAGTCGCCGTAAGAAAACATCGTGGTCATTTTGGCTGGTTGGAGGAATTCACAGATGATCAGGCCCGATTGGCGCTCGGCGGCGCTGACTTCTTATTGGTTCCCGGCCCGGCAAATCCTCTCTCCCCATGGCTGATGCGTGGGCTGGTGTATGGACTGATCCCGGTCGCCTTTCAAACTCAGGGGCTGTTTCAGTTGGTGACCGAGCGGCGGCGGGAATCAGGGAACGGATTCTATTTTGCTGACGCCTCAGCCAACGCGCTGATTGATGCCTGTAGGAAGGCCCTCGCTAACACGGAAAAACCCACTGAGCGTGAAACACTGGCTCGTGCCTGCATGGAGGCTGACTTTTCTCCGAAAGCCTCGGCGAAGGCCCATGAAGCGCTTTACCTTCGATTGGTCGACGCGTCAAACACCCCCCGCAAAAAGGCGGCCTGAGCGGGCTAACAATACTTCACGTTCTTGCCAGGCTCCATCTCATGGTCCAAAGCGAGACGCTCAAGGATGTTGGGTTTGATGACTTCCTCGACAAACTTCATGTGGATCGGGTCAGCAATATATAGCTTCAACTTGTCGAGTGACTCGACCTCAACCACCAAAAAGAAAGGCCACTCCAAATCGGGAGCAATCCGCTTGCCGCAACGGACGGTGAGGACTTCAGGAATTTTGAGGAGCTGGATCCGGGTCTCCCGCATCATCCACTCCAACTTTTCCTCATCAACTTCGGGTTTAACTTTGAACAGAACGAGATGGTGGATCATGCAGAAACAAAAGGAACGACGAACAGCTTATTTTCCGCTCCAATCGAGCGCACCTTTTTTGATGGCGTAGATATACCCGAAGAGGAGGATGAGGATAAAGCTCAGCATGTACCAAAAGATCATCGCGTCGAACTCGGCAATGTATTGTCGGTAAACAACCGCCCATGGGTACATAAAAACAATTTCGATATCGAAAAGAATGAAAAGCATCGCCACAAGGTAGAATTTGACACTGAAACGCGGTTGAGGGCCGGCTTCGGGGATCATCCCACATTCATAGGCAAGGTCCTTGGTCTCTGTGCGAGTTCCTGCCCGCCCCACGACAAGGTTGGCAACCAATGCCGCCGTCGCAAAACCCACGGCCACCAAAATGTGCAAGAGCACGGGAATGTAATCCTGAATCATTGCTTGTTCTTTAATCGGGAAATTTGAGCACTGCAACTGTTAAGGTGATAAAGGAGGATACGTCGATGATCATGCTCATGCACTTTCAACCACACTATCAGAAGGCGGGGACGTCACCTCATGGTTGGGGGCTGATGGTGCTCCGACAGCCCTGACGCGTTTTGATTTTTTGGAGGGAAATTCCTGTTTCCATGCGGCAAAAATTTCCTGATCCTCAAAAAGTTCCTGCGGATCAATGGCGTAATGAGGCTTTGCCAAAACTCCTTTGTCGGAATATTCCGGCTGCGCATCGAGACAATAGGCCGCCAATTCGCTACAAATCCAGCGGTCATCGCGGTTCAGCAAACGCCCGACAAAGTGATCGGGAGAATCGCGGAAGGCCGAATAAATCCACCGTCTTAAGAAGCTGCCTTCCAAAACCTGGGCCGCCAAGAGCAAGTGGTCATACCGAGAACCCACTTGCGCCAATGCGGTGCCTGCAATGCGGGCACCCAATTCAGCGGGTAGCTTCTTTGGCTTGCGAAAGAAAATTCGAGAATGGGGATCATCGAAATACTTGGTTAGCGGAATTTTGATAACACCCTTGTCCGCAACAGCCTCGACGGCCTCATTTTCGCCAGTAACCACCAAGACATGCGAAACATGGATATCACTCAAACGAGACCACCGGGTAAAATGCGCAATCCCTGCTGAGATCACACTTTTGTCCGAGTGGGTGAAGCCAATATAACCCGGCTTGTAGTTGTCGCCGAAGATTGGAGGGACGCAGTCCACGCAGATGCGATGCGCACCAAGTCGTGAGGTGTCGATTCGTTTCGGAAGTTTGGGCATGCGTGAAATTCTTATTCCGAACATTCGCCCACCGCAAGCCGACGGTGTTTTCAGGAAAATGTGCAGACGTCTTGGCAATCCCCGCAAAACCCGCGTATTGTGCTCCTCTTCTATGCAAAGAAATCACGTCAAACTCTTCATCCCTGGCCCCATCGAGGTCTCAGACGCCACTTACAAGGCCATGTGCGAGCCAATGATCGGGCACCGCAGCGGCGACTTCAAATTTCTTTACTCCGAGATTCAACCCAAATTGCAGCAACTCTTTGGAACCACGCGCCCAGTTTTCCTCTCCACGTCCTCCGCATGGGGCGTCATGGAGGGAGCCATTCGAAATCTGTGTTCAAAAAAAGTCCTAAATGCCATGTGCGGTGCGTTTTCCGACAAGTGGTTTGATGTCAGTAAACGCTGCGGCAAAGAAGCCGGTGCGCTTCAAGTGGAGTGGGGACAACCCATTCTGCCGGAGCTCGTGGAGGCCGAACTCTCCAAAGGTGGGTATGATGCGTTCACTCTCATTCATAATGAAACATCCTGCGGAGTTCGCAATCCCCTGCCCGAAATCGCTGAGGTGCTTCGCAAATTCCCTGAAGTTTCTTTTATTGTGGATTGTGTGTCATCGTTTTCGACAGAAGCAATCCCCATGGATGAGCTTGGGATTGACGTGCTTCTGACCGGTAGCCAGAAGGCCCTTGCCCTGCCACCGGGTCTGGCGCTGTTTGCCGTTTCAGAACGTGCCCTCGCAAAAGCCAAAACCCTGCCTGATCGCGGTTATTATTTTGACTTTGTCGAGTTCGCCAAGAACCAGGAGGGCGATATGACACCTAGCACCCCCTCGATCTCGCTGATTTTTGCCCTCCGCTCGAAATTGAATGAGATCTTTGCCGAAGGACCAGCAAACCGGTATGCCCGACACAAGCACCTTAACGCTCTTGTCGGAAAATGGGCAACGGAGCACGGTTTTGAGTTTTTTGCCCCGGAGGGTTACCGCTCGCTCTCACTGAATTGCCTGGCCAATAACAAGGAGATCGATCTTGCGGCCTGGGTCAAGCGCCTGAGGGAACAGCACCGCTTTGCCATCGATGGCGGCTACGGAAAACTGAAAGGCAAAACCTTCCGAATTTCGAACATGGGCGACGAAACCGAAGCGTCCATCCAAGAACTCTTAAACGCCTTGGACGCGACACTTGCCGAAGGTTAAAAATTATTCACAGAATCTAGTTGTGTGCAGGGGCGGCTTGGCGTGTAATATCTTGCCTCTCCCAAGTTATAGGAAAAATGGAAAATATTATTGAGTCACGAGAACTCCAAGTCGAACGCAAACACTTTTTTATCGAATTTCGCGAAAACGATCGTGGACGATTTCTTCGTATCACCGAAGAAGCCCATGGCCGCCGCAACACAGTCATTATTCCCAGCACGGGCTTGGTCGAATTCGGCCAACTTCTTAACGAGGTTCTCGCAGCGGACGCTGTCCATGCTTGAAGTCTTCGTAACTCCCCATTCCTAACAAGCCGGATTCTTCCGGTCACATCGGGTCGCTGACAAAGCTCCGATGTCCCTCATTTAAAAACCCATACTAATCATGTCCAAAAAAACAAAACCCGCAAAACCCGCCACAGCCCGCAAAGGAAAATACGTCTACACTTGGGGCGATGGTAAAGCCGATGGCGACGGCAAAATGAACCCTCTTCTTGGGGGAAAAGGCGCCAACTTGGCGGAAATGACCCGCATCCAGCTCCCAGTGCCTCCCGGATTCACAATCACCACCGAGGTTTGCACTTATTTCTACGACCACAAACGGACATATCCGCCCGTGCTACAATCCCAGATCGAAGCGGGTGTTCGCAACATGGAAAAAATCATGGGAACCAAATTTGGCGACAACAAAGGATTCCCATTGCTTCTGGCTGTCCGCTCAGGAGCCCGGGACTCCATGCCTGGAATGATGGATACCATTCTGAATTTGGGCCTCAATGATGAGACCGTCAAAGCCCTCGGCGCAGCCACAAACAACGAACGCTTTGCATGGGATTGTTACCGCCGCTTTGTCCAGATGTATGGCGACGTGGTCCTTGGTGTGCAAAAACGCGAAGGTGAAGACCACGAACCTTTTGAGACCGTCATCGAGGAATTCAAACATGAAGCCTATGGACGTGATTTGGTGGACAGCGACCTAACCGCCGCCGATCAACAAGAACTGGTCAAGCGCTTCAAAGCCTTGGTCAAAGAGCGCACGGGCAAATCCTTCCCAGCGAACCCATGGGATCAGCTCAAAGGCGCAGTTGGAGCCGTTTTTGGTTCATGGATGAACGATCGGGCCATCGTCTATCGCCGGAAATACGGTATTCCCGCCGAATGGGGTACGGCCGTTAATGTCCAAGCCATGGTTTTCGGAAACACTGGGGAAAACTCAGGATCCGGGGTCGCCTTCACCCGCAACCCTGCCAACGGTGTGAAAGAATTCTATGGAGAATTCCTGATCAATGCCCAAGGCGAAGACGTGGTGGCCGGTGTGCGCACGCCTGAGCCAGTCGCCCTCCTTAAGAAGCATCTGCCAAAGCCATTCGCAGAACTGGAAAAAGTCCGTCAGACCCTCGAAAAACATTTCACGGACGTTCAAGATTTTGAATTCACAATCCAAGACGGCAAGTTGTTCATGCTCCAAACCCGCAATGGCAAACGAACTGCGGTCGCGGCCTTGAAATTCTCGGTTGATATGGTCAACGAAAAACTCATCGACTGGAAAACTGCCATCATGCGCAATCCCGCCGATCAGTTGGACCAATTGTTGGCCCCCGTGTTCGATATCGCGGAAGTCAAAAAGGTGAAAGCTATCGCAACCGGTCTGCCCGCCGGACCGGGCGCCGCTTCAGGAAAAATCTACCTCAATGCCGATCGTGCTGCCAAAGCCGAAGAGGCCGGGGAAAAGGTTCTCCTCGTTCGTAATGAAACCTCACCCGAAGATCTTCGTGGCATGATTGCTGCCGAGGGCATTCTCACCGCCAAAGGGGGTGTCTCATCGCACGCGGCCTTGGTGGCCCGTCAAATGGGCAAGGTCTGTATTTGTGGGGCCTCGGCTCTGCAAATTGACTATGACAAAAAAACCGTCACCGTTGCGGGTCAAACCTTCAAAGAAGGCGACTTCCTCTCGATTGACGGGACAGCCGGCACCGTCTATGCGGGCGAGTTGGCTACGGCTCCTTCGGAAATCATCACCGGCCTTCTGCACGGCGATAAGGCCGCTCAGAAAACGGAGAAATTCAAAAACTTCAAGCAACTTCTCGACTGGTGCTCGAAAGTCACTCGTCTGGAAGTTCGCACCAATGCCGACAATCCCGAGCAGACCGAAAACGCCCTTGCCTTCGGTGCCACCGGCATTGGCCTTTGCCGCACGGAACACATGTTCTTTGAAGGCGAGCGGATTGATGCGATGCGCGAGATGATTCTCGCCGAAAACACTCCTGACCGCGTTGCAGCGCTCAAGAAGCTTCTTCCTTATCAACGGGCCGACTTCACCGGGATCTTCAAAGCCCTCAAAGGCTACCCCGCCACGATCCGCTTGCTCGATCCCCCACTCCACGAGTTCCTGCCACATGATCACGGCTCCCAAAATGCCTTGGCCCAAAAGCTCGGCGTGACCACCGAAAAAATCGCACAACGCGTGAAAGACCTCCATGAGTTCAATCCAATGCTCGGTCATCGCGGCTGCCGCCTTGGAATTTCCTACCCGGAAATCACGGAGATGCAGGCCCGAGCGATTTTTGAAGCGGCTGCTGATGTCGCCAAAAAGAAAATCAAAGTGAAACCCGAAGTGATGATTCCCTTGGCTGGTTTCAAGAAGGAACTCGACCTACAAGTCGAGATCGTCCATCGCGTGGCCAAAGAGGTCATGGCAGAAAAGAAAGTCAAATTCGACTACCTCGTCGGCACAATGATCGAGGTTCCTCGCGGAGCGATCACAGCTGATGAAATTGCCAAAACAGCGCAGTTCTTCAGCTTTGGAACGAATGACCTGACTCAAACAGCTCTTGGAATGAGCCGTGATGACATGGGCTCATTCTTGGCGCCTTACACAGAAAACGAGATCTTCAAAAAGAACCCGTTTGCCACGCTCGACCAAGAAGGTGTCGGTCAGCTTATCGAAATCGCCATCGAACGCGGTCGCAAAACGAACCCGAAAATCAAACTCGGCATCTGCGGCGAACATGGCGGCGATCCGGATTCGGTCAAGTTCTGTCACCGCGTCGGACTTTCCTATGTCAGTTGCTCGCCATACCGGGTCCCCGTGGCCCGTCTGGCCGCTGCTCAGGCCGCTCTCGAATCCAAATAAAACCTCCCTATGAACATGCCAACCCTGAAATCCGCCCTCCTTGCCGTCGCTGGTGCAGCCCTCATCGGCTGCGCCGCGATGGAATCCTCAAGTGACGAAAACCTGATGGCCGCCGCTGGCTTCCGCCCGCAAACACCATCCACTGCCAAACAGCAGACCGTCTTTGCCGCTCTTCCGAGCTACAAGGTCCAGCGTCTGAACCAAGGCGGTCAGTGGGTTTACCTCTACAAGGATCCCAAACAAGGCGTGGTTTATGTGGGTGGACCCAACGAATACGAACGTTACCGCCAACTCGGCCTTCAGCAGGATATCTCTGCGGAGCAACTCACCGCAGCAGAACTTAACCAAGAAGCCGCTGCGGAATACTCAGACTGGGGACCTTGGGGACTCTGGTATTGAATTAACTCTCACCAAAAAAGCGCCACGGCTGAAAAGCTTTGGCGCTTTTTTGTTGCCGCGAACCCTCACCTCGCAACATTTCTTGCGTTGCCTTTGCACAATCCTTGACACTTTGTTGCATAAGCACGTATCAATCATTAAGCGAAGCATCCCTAATCCCCACACACCAAAATCTTTATGAATGTTGAAGTCACAAATTACCGGGGTTGGGCGAACACGCTCCGGGTCTCGAATGGCACCACGGAACTCTTGGTCACGACTGATGTCGGACCGCGTATTATTTCCTACCAAACCGAAAACCGGGGAAATATTTTTAAGGTTTTTGAAGACCAGCTGGGAAATGCCGATGAGGAAGAGTGGCAGATCCGTGGTGGACATCGTTTTTGGTTGGGCCCTGAGGATTGGATTTTGTCTTATCATGTCGACAACCGCCCGGCTCACTGGAAGCAAATCGGATCTGGCGGGGAACTTGTGATCGACAGCCTGCAAAATGATCCGACCACAATTCGGAAAACTCTGGGAATTCGGCTTTCTCCCGACAGTTCCGCAGTCACGATCCGCCACACTGCCACAAACGAAGGCGGGTCACCCTTCCGATTGGCCACATGGGGCCTTAGCGTGATGCGCCCTGGCGGCTTGGAAATCATCCCCCAACCTGCTCTTGGCGAACATCCCCGCGACATCCTCCCGAACCGTGGAATGGTGCTCTGGCCTTACACAGATCTCGCAGACCCGCGGTGGACCTTCGGCACAAATTATTGGCTCCTTCAACAACAGCCTGACGCGCCGCCCACCAAGCTCGGGCTTGCTCACAATCAGCGATGGATTGGCTACCTCTCCGAAGATCTGTTTTTTATCAAAAAATTTGATCTGATCCCCGGTGAGGCCTACCCAGATGGGGGCTGCAATTTTGAGACTTTTGCTGATGGCGACATGATCGAAATCGAATCCCTTGGGCCGATCAAAACACTTGCGCCCGGCGAATCTGTCACGCACACCGAAAAGTGGCAGCTGTTCCCGCTGGACGAACAGATCACCATTGAGAGTGAACCCGCCCTCGCCACGTGGTTGACGCCTTACGTGAAAAAAATCGGCTAATGCCTCCCCGATCCCTCTTATCCGCCACGCAAAAAATTGCGTGGTGTCGAATGGTTTTGGAAAAAGTGCTTCCTCGGCGACTCATCAAATCAAACGCCTTGCGCTGCTTGCTCACGATCCTGGCCTCCCTCGCCCTCTTTGGCTGCGAAACCATGGATTCTGGTGCCGAATCCCGTGCGGCCATGAATGCCGCCATTCGTGCTGAACAGCCCGGCAATTATTTTATTGGACGCCGGATGTATAAGCGGGATTACAAGGTCTGGGGATGGGTCCGCGAACCAGGCAAACCATGGAAAACAGCCCGCCTCGTCATGCTCAACGAGCAGAAAAAATTGGCCCCCGACCGCGAACAAAATCGCTTGGGCTCCGACAATAATTACGAGTATCGCCTCAGCGGCGGATTTTCTGGCGATATGGTCTACGAACCCGCCAGCGATGGCATTTATCCCGAGTTTGTTTTGACAGGATACGAGATCCGCTCGACCTCCCCTCCCAATATTTACCAGCAAAAGCGGCAAAGCGAACCCGGTGTCCGCCTGCTTCAACCGCCGCTCTGATTCTGGAAGTCAGGGCGAAACCACAAATTTCGCCTCTCCCACTCGCGTGGCTTGGGCAAAGTCCGCAGGCGTTCCTGACTCGCCTCCCACCCATGAACGTTTTTGCCATGTCCCCCCGGATCGTTCCAATTGGTCCACCCAACCATCCGGCCAGGTCACCTTGGCAGCACCCTCCACAAACTCCCAACGCCCTTCGGTGATCCCATTGATAGTACTGTAGGCCGCCCCATTGGCTTGGAGGGAGAGATAAAGGTAAGAGCCATCCGGCTCACGATTGAGTCGCCAAACACCGACGAAAGTGGCCGCGTCCCCATCAAACCGCTGGGCCGGCGCCGAGTTGGTTGGGGAATCAGCAAGCGACAAGCCGGGGGCATATCCCTTATGAAGAGGTTCCCCATCCCGCATCACAATCCGGTCCGACCAGCCATCATCAAACAAGGCGCATATTTGCCCATCCACAACCCTCCAGAAGCCCCGCTGCCCTTTGGCACCAGCGGGCCCTTTAACCCAGGTCGAAACGGCCTGTCCATTCTGAAACAAAACAACGTCGAATGGCTGCCCCTGCTCGTCTCTGGTGGTCCAAACCCCCGCGCTGACATCAGGAAGAGCCACATTC
Source organism: Terrimicrobiaceae bacterium (assembly GCA_041744075.1). Taxonomy (GTDB): domain Bacteria; phylum Verrucomicrobiota; class Verrucomicrobiia; order Chthoniobacterales; family Terrimicrobiaceae; genus JAJTZA01. The sequence goes on along the minus strand of JBGTLQ010000245.1, from coordinate 21,790 downwards.
TCTGATTGGGCGGGCTGGCTTTTTTCAGGCGATGGGGTGTCATTTTTGTCAGCAGGGCCACAACCAACCATGATAAGCGCAAACACAAGGACCGGGGAAAACTTCATTCTTCTGAAATGGTGAGCGATTGCTCAATCAGGCGCAAATCATTTTACCGCATCAGCTCGGACTCGATTCTGGAAACTGGTGATGTTATCTTCGGTTATTCATGTCACAAGAAACCGGCAAACCTGATCTGCAAGCTCGCCTGAGGGATGTGCCTCACAAGCCCGGTGTCTATGTGATGCGTGATCGTCTAAAACGGGTCATTTATGTGGGGAAAGCCAGGGACTTGCGGAAGCGATTGGCCAACTATTTCACGCCGTCACGCAAAGCGGCAGCCGATCTCAAGACGCGCGCCCTCATTGACAGCATATGGAATTTTGAATTCCACACCGTCAGAAGCGATGCAGAAGCCGTGCTCTACGAAGGTCGCCTCATCAAAGAGTTTCGCCCGAAATACAATGTGAGTTTTCGTGATGACAAAAGGTTTCTTCTTGTGCGCGTTCATCCGGGAGAACCCTGGCCCCGTTTCTCGCTCACCCGGCTCCGAAAAGAAGACGGTGCCCGCTACTTCGGCCCCTTTGCCCACAGCGGTGCCCTGAGAACAACCCTCAATGCCATTCGCAAAAACTTTGGAATCCGCTCCTGCCGACCACTTGATCCCGGCGAGCGCGATTACAAACATTGCCATGACCACATCATCAAAAATTGCAGCGCGCCTTGTGTGGGAAAAATCAGACGCGATGAATACCTCAGCAAAATTGATGAAGCGTGCGAATTCCTGGATGGAGCCTCCCGCAAAATGATCGACCAAGTCGAAACCGAGATGCGCTCGGCCGCCGAGCGTCTGGATTTTGAAAAAGCGGCTTCTCTCAGGAATTTGTTGGATGACCTCCGGCGGACCACCAAACCGATGACGCGCTTCACCCGCAAGGCTCTCCCTTCGGCCATCAATCCCGGTGAGGATCTTGCCGCACTCGCCGAGGCTCTGGGTCTTCACCGTCCCCCACAAGCCATGGAGTGTTTTGATATCTCAAACATCAGCAACACTCACATCGTGGCCAGCATGGTCCGATTCAAAGATGGGATCCCCGATCGTGACAACTACCGGCGCTACCGGATCACAGGAACAAATGGCCAGAACGATTTTGCCAGCATGGCCGAAGTTGTGAAACGACGCTACGCGCGGGTCCTCCGAGAGTCATCTGCGGCACTCGGTGGAGATGATGATTTTAGCCAGGAAATTCCCACCGAGCTTCAGTCCCGCGCCGTCAAAAAGGGTGCGATGGCTCTGCCGGACTTGATCATCGTGGACGGCGGACGAGGTCAACTCTCCAGCGCCTGCAAAGAGCTGCAGCGACTCGGGCTATTTGATGTTCCTATCATTGGCTTGGCCAAAGAATTCGAAGAAATCTACCGGCCTTCCCGCCCCCTGCCCCTGCGGCTCCCGGCAGACAGCGGCGCCCTCAAACTCTTGCAGCGCATTCGTGATGAAGCGCATCGCTTTGCCAACGGTTACCACAGCCTCCTCCTCAAACGCCGCATTCGCGAGAGCCTTCTGGACGATATTCCCGGCGTTTCGGAAGCCCGCAAAAAGGCACTGCTTACGGCCTTTGGATCAGTCGAACGGATGCGCAGGGAGCCTCCAGCCACGATGGCCGAGGTCCCAGGAATTAGCCTTCGACTCGCCGAACAAATCTCCAGCTATTTGATCAGCATGCAGTCTCCGTAGCTGTAAAATCGATACCGCTCAGCCACAGCCTGTCGATAGGCTTCCAAAACCGCCTCCCTCCCCGCAAAGGCACTCACAAGCATCAAGAGAGTCGATCTCGGCAGATGAAAGTTGGTAAGGAGCGCACCCACCCTTCGAAAAGTGTGGGGTGGTCGGATAAAAATGGCCGTGGAGCCTGACACCGCTTGAATCGGCCCCTCCGGCTGCGACTCAAGAACACGGGTCACCGTGGTTCCCACGGCAAGAATTCGCCGGGCAGAAATAAGACGTGCTGCGGACTCTGACGAAATTCGATAGCGCTCCTCATGCATTTTATGGTCAGCCAACTCCTCGCACTTCACAGGCTGAAAGGTCCCAAGCCCCACATGCAGGGTCACGAAGGTGTGCGGGATCTGGCTGAGAAGTTCCGGCGTGAAGTGCAGGCCGGCCGTCGGCGCCGCCACGGATCCATCCTCCCGGGCGTAAACGGTCTGATAACGCTCCACATCCCGCTCATCGGCCTCTCTTCCAAAATAGGGAGGAATCGGCACCTTGCCCTCTTTTTCCAGATCCGGTTCGCTTTCAAACTCCACGACCCTTGTCCCATCCTCAAAAATTTCACGCACCTGCAGCGAGGTGGAAGCGATTTCCATGACACTTCCCAGCCGGAATTTTTTGCCGGGCCGCACCAAACACTTCCAAACCCTAGGTGCCAATCGCTCAACCAAAAAAACTTCCACCCTTCCACTCTCTCCCAGCAACCGTGCACGGATCACCCGGGTGTCATTCATCACTGCGAGATCCCCAGGCTCCAAAAACCCCGGAAGGTCACCAACCCGTGCGTGGGAAACCTCCCCTGAGCCTCGGTCCAATACCAACATTCGGGCCTCATCCCTGCGATCCGGGGGACGGCTTGCTATCAAGTCTTCAGGCAACTCAAAATCATAGTCGGAAACATGTTCACTCATTCGTGCGCCAAGAATACACAGGACGGGAGCCTTTTCCATCTCCCAGCCATCCATTTGGCCAACCGGTTTCCATCATTGCATCAGTCCCTACAACCATGATATGAGCTTGCAAATGGAATTTGAATGGATCAATCGACATGCCCTCATCGGAGATGTTTCCGAGAAAGATGTGGAGGAATCCTTTGAAGATCCTTTCAGCATCCGGTTGCTTCCAGACCTCGATTCCTCCAAGGAAACCCGTTACTTTATTCTGGGAAAATCCATTTCCGGCACTTCGTTGTTCACGGTGTTCTGGACAGATGGAAAACGGTATCGAGTGATTGTCTCGAGGCTCATGACGGATGCCGAAGCCGGCTTTTACGAACGCAAAAACTCTGATCCTGCGAACTGACCTATGAGAACAATCACCAAATGGAGTGAAGTCCCCAGCTTTGTCGATGAGGAGACAGAGGCTGAATTCTGGAAGGAAACAACCTTGGATCCCCGATTGATGAATGGATCCATGCTCAAGTCCGACACGCGGGACAGCACCACCATCACACTCCGTTTTGATCCCCGCATGCTTGCAAGAATCAAGCGCCTCGCACGCTCCCGCTACCTGAATTACCAAAGCATGATCAAACAATGGCTCAGCGAGCGCCTTGAAAAAGAGATGTGACCATGACCGCCGAGCCCTCCGTCATCGATTGGGAGCAGCTTGACGCAATTGCTGATGGCTGGCCCGAAGATTTTGTGGAAATATTTGAAGGGTTCCTTGCGGATCTCCCCAATGACCTCAAGGACCTCGCTGACGCCATTCTCGCTGAAGAACCCTTGCGTGTGGCCTCCCTTGCCCACCGTGCCAAGGGGAGCGCCGCCAACTTTGGTTTTCAGGGCGTCTATCTCGCAGCGCTTGAAATCGAATCCCTCGCCAGGGCCAGCACTCTTGAAAACGCCCCCGATTTTCTCTCCCAAGCCTTCGAAGCCTTGGAAGCCGGAAAACTCGAGGTGTCCCAGGCCCGCTCTAGCAATCCCTGATTCCACGGTAGTGATGGGTGGCATGAAGATTCGATTTCCGAGATTTGCCCGCGCGATGGTCCTTTTGTTGTCGCTGGTGATTGTCAACCAAACTTGTGGATATGATGGGGGGCGGGCAGATTTTCTGTTCAAGCTGCAAACCGCCTTAAAAACACGCGATTACCCCGGGCTTGCGAATTGTTTTGAGTTGGAGGGCACCGAAGTTGAGACCCAGCGGATGCTTTGGAAGTTACTTGACCAACTTGTGAAATGGCCAACTCATCAGGTGAAAGTGACCGAGCGCGCTCAGACAGGTCCATTCACCATGGAAAAAGGCGGGCGATCCTACACCCTCAACGGGGATTGGACGTTTCAGGTTCATATTCACAGGGGAGAGCCGCCCAGCCGGACGTTTGTTTTCCCGGCAGGCTTGGGAAAATCTGGGAAATACGCGATTCTGATGAGCGTTCCCGTCAGTAAGAACTAGGGCTGGCTCAGGCAATTGTGACGAAATTGTAACGTGCGGGGCATTGCTCCGATGGGCGTGGGGCTCTAGGAAATCACGGACGTGTTAGTGACATCTGTGATTCAGCCTATTTTTGAGGAGCAACTCTCCTCAATCCCAGCCGCGTGGACGCGTCCATCGGCTGGAGTTCTCCCTGCCTTCGTCGCAAGGGCTGCTGTTGTGGCTATTTCTCTTTCTTTGCTCACCGCTGGAATCGCCCAAGAGGAGATGTCGGGTAACATGGAACCCGAGGGGGCTCAAGATGAACAGGCGCTTTATATCAAGGAATACCGCGTGGTGGGGACCACGAAGCTCCCAAGGGAAGATGTGGAGACTGCTGTTTATTCCTACCTGGGACCAGGGAGAACAGCCGATGATGTCGAGGGTGCAAGGACGGCCTTGGAGAAAGCCTACCGGGATCGTGGGTTTCAGACCGTGAGTGTGAACGTCCCGCCACAACGTGGCCGTGGGGGAATTGTGGTTTTGCAGGTCACCGAGGCTCCCATTGGGACCTTGCGAGTGACGGGGTCGCGGTATTTTCATATTGATCAGATCAAGCGCCGGGCTCGCTCACTCGCTGAGGGTTCAGTTCCAAATTTCGAGGATGTGCAGCGCGACCTGATTGCGCTGAACCGCAAGGCTGATTTGCAAGTGACACCGGAATTTCGGCCAGGGGCCGTCCCCGGCACCGTGGATGTGGACCTTGTGGTGAAGGACACCTTCCCCTTTCACGGCAGCGTGGAATTGAATAATCGCTACAGCGCAAACACCACCCCTCTCCGTTTGGACATTGCCGCCCGCTATGACAACCTTTGGCAACTGGGACACACGATCGGGTTTGGTTTCCAGGTGGCACCTGAGCGCATAGATGACGCGTTGGTGTTTTCTGGCTACTATATCGCACCGGTGCCAGGGCTAGATTGGATGAGTGTGATGCTGCAAGGGATCCGTCAGAATAGCAATGTGTCCACACTCGGTGGCACAGCGGTGGCTGGTAACGGGGAAGTGTATGGCGGAAAGTTGATGTTTGATCTTCCCGGTCGGCCCGGACTTTTCCACACCGCAAGCCTCGGGATGGATTACAAAAACTTTAAGCAGGATCTGTCGATCAATGGGGAGATTGTGAATTCGCCCATCACCTACTTCCCTTTTACGGCAGCGTATAACGGCTTCTGGATGGGGAATGGTTATCAACTGGAATTGGATGCTGCCATCGTCTTCAGCTTCCAAGGTTTGGGGAGCGATGAGATCGAGTTCGACAATCGACGGTTTGGGGCTGACGGAAGTTTTGCTTATCTGAGGGGAAGCTTTGGGGTCACTCGGGACCTGCCTCTCGGGTTCCAACTCTATACCATGATCCAAGGGCAGGCCGCGGGAGTGCCCTTGGTGGACACCGAACAGTTTGCCTTGGGTGGATTAAACACCGTGCGTGGATACTTGGAAGCGGAGGTTTTGGGAGACAGTGCCGTGGCCGGGACGGTGGAATTGCGAAGCCCCTCGCTTCTGAGTTGGGTGAATGCTGCGGGTAATGATTGGCGACTCTTCGCTTTTGTTGATGCTGGCGCGGCATGGCTCAATGAACCACTGCCCGAGCAGTTGGCAGATTTTTCTCTCTGGAGCTTTGGCTTCGGAAGTACCATCCGTATCTGGGATCACTTTAACAGTTCTGTCGCTGTCGGGTTCCCCCAAGTCACTCAAAACCCCACTGTCGCGGGCACGCCGCTGGTCAGCTTCCGCGTGTGGGGAGAACTCTAAGTTGTTTATGAATAGTGTTGTCTCATCATTTCACCTTCGCCGTTTCCTGCTAGGGGCTGCCTTGATATTTACTATCTCCTCCGCTTCCGCAGCATCGTCCTGGTGGGACAAGGAATGGAGTGGACGGAAACCCTTCACTGTGGACACAACCGCCGAAGGCGGAGCCATTAAGGATGAAATTGGAACGGCCGTGGTCCTGGTTCGGCTCCATCAGGGCAACTTCCCATTTCAAGCCTCAAGGGAGGATGGCAGCGACTTGCGTTTTATTTCAGGAGATGACAAAACCCCTCTGCCGTTCCACGTCGAAAAGTGGGATCCACTCATGCTGGAGGGCATCGTCTGGGTGCAGGTGCCTGATGTGGCCCCTGACGGAAAAACCAACTTCTGGCTTTATTATGGCAACATGGAACCCTCCGGTGAGGGGGCTGGCGATCCTGCTAAAACATACCCTGAAGGCACTGAATTAGTTTATCATTTTGCCGAACGCAATACCCCTCCAAAAGACTCCACCGCCAATGGAAATGAGGCCACATCGGCGGGAACGATTTCTGAAGGGTCCTTGATCGGGGCAGGCATGCGACTTCTCGGAGCTGACCCCATTGAAGTCCCTGCATCCCCCAGCTTGGAATGGAATTCTGGTCAGGACTGGGCGTGGTCAGCATGGGTCAAATCTTCTGGTCCTGTCGCCAATGCGGTCATCCTAAGCCGCAGCGAAGGCAACTCGGCCTTGCGCATTGGACTGAATGAGGCCGTGCCGTTTGTCGAAGTGGTTAATGGAGGCCAAACCCAACGCACACCAGCCGGAGATCCTGTCACGATCTCCTCATGGACACGATTGGAAGTTGTGGCGACTGGCGGCACCATCAACCTTTACGTGAATGGCAAGGAATACGGCACTGTCAGTGCGCTTCTTCCTGCATTAAACACCCCATTTTATCTGGGCGGAGATGCCGCTGGTTCTTCGAATGGGCGATTCATTGGAGAAATCGATGAAATGCAAATTGCCAAGTTGGCATCGCCCGCAGGTGGAATTGCCTTCACGGCCCTGAACCAATCTGGAGCCGAGGCAGCGGGCAAGCTCCTCGTGCCCGGTGAGGACGAGGGCGGGCATGCCAGCGGCGGCCATGGCGGTGCGCTCGAACACGTGATGCTTTTTGGTGATATCGCTAATAACATGATGTTTGACGGCTGGATTGCTGTCGGCGTTTGCATCTTGATGCTCTTCGCGGGTTGGTATGTGGCCTTTCAAAAATATTCCGATCTCGGAAAGATTGAGAAGGGAAATGCCGAGTTCCAAAATCTCTGGAGGGACGTGGCCTCTGACCTGACATCCATGGATCTCGATGACCCAAAAGCGGCAAAAGATTTTGGCGGCAAGATTGGCAAAAAGGGCGTGAAGCTTCTTAAGGACTCGCCCCTTTATCATGTGTATCATGTGGGTTCGGAGGAGATCAGCAAACGTCTTGGCAAAGGCAAAAACAAAGGCCAAGGTCTCTCAGCTCGCTCAATTCAAGCTATCAGAGCGTCCCTGGATGCGGCCTTGGTTCATGAACAACACCGCCTAAACAAAGGGATCGTCTATCTGACCGTGAGTATCGCCGGTGGACCGTATGTTGGACTGCTAGGAACGGTGGTGGGTGTGATGATCACGTTTGCAATTATTGCGAAATCCGGAGAGGTCGATGTGAACTCGATTGCTCCCGGTATTGCCAGCGCCCTTTTGGCGACAACGGCAGGTCTCGTCGTGGCGATTCCAGCGCTCTTCATGTATAGCTTCCTCAACACACGCATCAAGGGGGTCATCGGGAGCATGCAAGTCTTCATCGATGAGTTCGTTTCAAAGGTTGCAGAATTTTATCCTCCCCCGGGCGAATCCACGCTCCCCGTTCCGATCCGTCAGATCCGTACCCCGGAAGAAGCCATTCGCCACGAGGAGAACGAGGCGATTGACGACGAAATTGAAGACGAGGTGAAGAAATAATGGACGCCGGAGACGACAAATCCTACGACGATATCAACGTCACTCCCATGGTGGATCTCTACCTGGTGTTGCTGCTGATTTTTATCATCATGACCACAGCCGGGGTTCAGGGAATGAAAGTTGACCTTCCACGTTCCTCGAACAAGCCACCCGAAATTGGTGGACCCAAGAGCCGGGCGATCACTGTAAGCAATGAGGGAAAAATCGCTTTGGACACGGTTCCTGTGACCCTGCAGGAACTCGAAGACCGCCTCCAACAACACAAAACCGCCAATCCGGAATTCCCGGTGGTGGTACGCGGAGATCGCCTCACCCAATACCAAGGAGTGATGGATGTGCTGGACGTCTGCGGGCGTTTGGGAATCACACAAATTGGCCTCGCCACTGTCGGACCAAAATGAGCGGGACGGATTTCGAGGACGACGACGACGATCAACCGGGCTTCTTCAAGAAGTATCGGGTGGTGATCGTTTTGCTTGTTGTTGTGGCACTGGGAGGGGCCGCATGGATGTTTGCCCCCAAAGATCAGCCAAAAAGAAAAGCTCCCGCTGTGAGCATGGTGAGCATCATGCCTCCCCCCCCGCCTCCGCCACCCACTCCGCCTCCCCCACCAACGCCAGAGCCAGAGGTGCCTGAGATTCCCGAGGACCAGCCAGAATTTGTTGAGGAGACCCAACCGGATGCCGCACCGGAGCCAGAGTCAGCCCCTGAGGAAGCTCCTTCGCTTGGAAGCAACATCGAGGGGGATGGCGCGGATGGATTCGGGCTACGCGGCAAAGGAGATGGTAGCCGCATTGGCGGGCTCGGTGGCGGCAAGAAGCAGGGTGGCAGCAAATTTGGATTTTACGCCGGTCAGGTCCAATCCAAGGTCGCCCAGGCCATGCGATCCAACAAACGAACCCGCAGCGCCACACTAAACCTCAAAGTCAGAATCTGGGTGGATTCCGTAGGTCGCATCACCCGCGCAAATTTGGAAGGTTCATCAGGAAATGCTGCTGTGGACCGAGCCATCACTGACGAAGTGCTTTCTGGTCTTCAACTTTCGCAACCTCCCCCCGAGGACATGCCCATGCCCATCGTGATGAGGATCTCTGCCACCAAACCAAACTGATGACCGCCCTTCTCCCAATTAAACTATTTCGCCTATCCCTTGCGGCGGCCTTGCTCTCCGCGTTGGCCACTTCCGCTTCAGCGCAAGCGCCAACACCCGAAATCCATCGCTCAGGCGGTAAAAACCGTATCGTATTCGATAATTTTGCCTCCCCAACCCCAACGCCAGAGGCCACGCCAGTACCATCCGCCACACCGACGGAATCCGTGCCCCCCGTTTTGGTGGAAGAATCACTCACTCCAGATCCCACACCAGAACCAACTCCAACACCCTGGGCAACTCCTCCCCCCCGAGTCGAGGCCACCCCCGAAGAAGCCCCAACGGTCGTCAACAAGGATGAACAAATCGCAGAAGCTGCCACCCAGTCTGCCACCGGCCAGGAAAGTCCGGCAGTTGTTGCCGAAACTACAAAGCCTGAAGAAATTCAGAATCAAAAACTCGAAATTCAAAATTCTCCGACCCCCCCCACTCCCGCGCAGGCAATCGCAGAAACAGCTGCTCAAGAACCTCCTCCAACAGCTGGAGAGGATGCCTTTGCTGTGGTCGGGATTGAAGGGGCTATGCCAACCAGTTCCCAAACAGATGTGCTCTCGGAGTCCGAAAACATCGATTTGATCCCAGTCAGCAGTGTGGACGGCGGAACAATGCCTCCTTCCCAAAGTGTGACCGTCAACCTCATCAACAAACTCGTTCAGCGTGGGATCCTCACCAAAGAGGATGCCTCAGGAATGATCAAGCAAGCCGAAGCGGAGGCCGAGGTGGCACGAGCCCAGTCTCAAGCCGACATGTTTGCCGTGGCACAAATCGCAGCGGCTCAAGCGGCGTCTGACCAGATTGCGATTGACCAAGCCCTGGCAGCTCCCTCGGAAGATGATGTCCGCGTGACATTCATCCCCGACCCTGTTCGTATGCAAATCAAAGAAGACATCAAGTCAGAACTCCGCGACGAGATGTCCCGCAAACCCTTTCAAGACCTTAATGCCCTGCCACTGTGGGCCTCAAGAATCACCCCCTCAGGCGACATTCGTGTGAGATTTGAAGGCATTCTCAATCCAGAAGGCAATGACTCGACCGGAGCTTTCCCTGACTTCAATGCGATTAACACGGGCGCTCCTTTTGATGTCACCGGCAACGAATTCTCCCCCCAATATAACACCGACCAAGATCGCTATCGACTCCGCCTTCGTGCTCGCCTGGGGTTCACTTACGAAATGACGGATGGATTTGAAATGGGCTTTCGCTTGGCAACGGGCAACGACAGCTCGCCAGTCTCTACCAACCAAACTCTGGGACGCTCGGGCGGCCAATTCAGCAAATATGCCATCTGGCTTGACCGTGCCTACCTGCAATGGACCGCCTGGGGTGAACCAACCCGCAACTTCACATTCTCGGCTGGTCGCTTCAAGAATCCCTTTTTCTCCACCCAGCTTATTTGGGATGATGACATCAACTTTGATGGAGCCGCAGCCAGCTTGAAATATGAAGTGTTCCCCGGCATCCGCCCCTTCCTCGTTGGCGGTGCTTTCCCGGTTTATAACACCGATCTCAACTTCTCCACCAACCAACCCACCAAGTTTAAGAGCTATGACAAATATCTCTTCGCCATTCAGGGTGGTTTGGAATGGGAAATTGCCGACAATTGGAATTTCAAGGTCGCAGCCGCTTATTATTATTTCCAAAATATCGAAGGCAAACTCTCGTCTCCCTTCACGCCCCTAAATTCCAGCGATGCCGGCGACACAGATAACAGCCGTCCATCGTTTGCTCAGAAAGGTAATACTTATTTTCCCATTCGCAATATTGTCCCTGATGCCAGCAATGACTTTGGTGCAATTAACCAATACCAATACTACGGCTTGGCAACAAAGTTTGAGGAATTGGCCGTCACCGCCCGCTTGGAATACAATGGATTTGAGCCAATCCAAGTTTCGCTTACCGGTGAATTTGTGACCAACCTTGCTTGGAATGAAGACGACATCAACCTCATCGCCGTCAATAACCGTGGTGCCATCGATCCTAACAACATTGATGACATCTTCGGCCAATACGAAGGCAGCAATTACGCGTGGTTAATTGAATTGCGAGTGGGTCATCCCAGATATCTCAAACGCTGGGATTGGAGTGCGCATTTTTCTTATCGCTGGATTGGATCCGATGCGGTTGTTGACGGTTTTAATGACTCTGACTTCGGGCTTGGTGGCACCAACATGCAAGGATTCACAGTTGCTGGCTTTGTTGCCCTCGCACCCAATGTTTGGGTCGGTGGCCGCTGGTTGGGATCGGATAGCATTGCCGGCCCCCAATTCAACGTGAACATCTTCCAAGTCGAACTCAACGGAGAATTCTAATGAAACACCACCTTCTAATAACGATCACCACATTGGCCCTCACAGCCTGGCTTGCCGGGTCAGCCTTCGGCCAAGAGGAGGACGAGGTCACTGCAAAATTGCGGGAAGCCCTGCGCGGGGTGACCATCCAACTCCGGGATGCCCAAGGCCAGATCGCAAACCTCCAGGCCACAGAAATTGCCAACAAAGCCGAGATTGAAAAGCTGACAGCTGATGTCAAAAACCTCAACACCCAAGCCATGGAAGAACGCAATGCCTCGGCCAATGCGATCTCTGACCTGAATAACAAACTCAACGAAAAAGAAGCAGAAAACACCGGCCACCGGGCAGCCTTGGAAAAATGGCGCAAGGATTATGGAGGTGCCATTGAGCGAGCACGCAAAGCTGAAAGCGCCCGCGATAAAAATGCTGGTCAAATCCTGAATCTGGAGCGGCTCGTTAACGATCAACGAGCTCAGAACGTTCGCATGTACCTTGTTGGCCAGGAAGTCTTGGAACGTTACGACAAATTCTGGTTCGGGGATGCCCTGCTGGCTCGTGAACCCTTCGTGAGTACCACGAAGGTCAAACTTCAGAACCTTGCACAAGATGGACATGACAAGCTCCTTGCCGCACGGATTCAGGACATCTCGCTTGCTGAAGTCAAAAACAAAAAGCCCGAACCCAAACCAGATCCCACACCCGAGCCAACGCCTGAAGCTGCGGCGGCAAGCCCATCAGCCCAAACCGAGGAGAAACCTCGGGGAACTGTGGCTGTCGCACCACCGAAAGCTAAAAAACAGAAAAAGGGCGAACGTGAAACCGCATGGCCAACGGCACAAGCCAACTAATTTATGAAATATCCAAGCCTCCTTAACTGCACCACATTGGGTGTCATTTTATCCATCGGACTCCCCCTCGCCAGCATGGCCCAAGATGCTCGAATCATTGCCCGGGTGGCAGATGAAGACGTCACCAGCGCAACCATCGCTCCTTTTTTTGCTGACCTCTCTGATGCGGATCGCAAAACCCTCGCAGAAAATCCGGCCCTGCTGAACCAGACGGTACGCAATGCCATTATGCGACGCCTGTTGTTAAAAGAAGCCCTCGCTTCAGGCTGGGACAAAAAACCGGAAGTCGCCGAGCGCCTTGAGAAGGTTCAAGAGGCCGTTGTTTTAGAAGCCTACTTAAACAAGGTCACTGAACCACCAGCTGGATTTCCAAGCGATAAAGACATTTCCGAAATCTATGACGCACGGAAGTCAGAGATGAAAGTTCCCAAACAGTTGCTCCTCTCGCAGATCTACATCCCGCAGGCCACCGACCCTGACAAGATTCAAGCCGCTGCTGCCAAGGTATTGCTCGATCAAGTGCAAGCCAAACTCAAAGCACCCGGTGTGGACTTTGCTGATGTGGCCACGGAGTTCAGCCAAGAAAAACAAACAGCAGCCAAAGGTGGTGAGATTGGGTGGGTCGCGCTCGAATCGCTTCAGCCAGAAGTCCGCTCGGCCGTTGCGAATCTCGCCAAAGGCACCATCTCTTCACCGATTGTGCTGCCCGATGGATTCTACATCGTCAAAGTGAATGACATCCGCGAAGCTCGCACACCAACACTTGATGAGGTCAAAGACCAAATTGCGGACGCGCTTCGTGAACAACGGAAGCAACAAAACATGGAGGCCTATCTCGCCAAAGTTCGCCAGCAATATCCGATGTCGATCAACGAACTCTCTCTGACAGAGCTCATCAAAAATTGAAGAGTGTTCTTAAGATAAATTATTCCTGCTCCACGGACTGAAGTTCTTCAGACCGGTCTTTGGAGAGGTTGGCCTCGGCAAAGGCTCGGTTTTCCGAGGGGAGAAAAACCTTCAGCCACTCGATTTTGGAATCAACTTCCAAGACTCCTTCTGTGAGTGAGAGGGAGAGCACATGCCCCCCTTGCGTTCTGTCCGCTGAGATGAAGTGGATGTGATATCCTGGAACATTGATGCCTTTAACAAAAGCCGGAGATCGGAATCCCACCAACGTTCCCTTCACATTTGCAAAATCAAAGACTGTTTGGTTTTTGGTCACCTCCGCCAAAGGAATGTAGGGCTTGGTCTGTGCAGGCACACTCCGCACACGCAGAGCCTTGAAAGTTCCATCAACTTGAAAAGCGCAGAAAAGATTTTGATCGGGAACAAGTCGGTCAATCAGATTTTCCAATCCCTTGCCATCCTTCGGTGACTTGATTTCCATTTTCCGGCTGGGTGAGAACCAAGTCACGGCAGCGAAAGGCGTGGTTTCAGAGTTAGGGGGACGAACGACTGTCCCATCCCCTTGAACCTTGTAAAAAGTCCCATCCAAAAAAACCATCTCACCGTCCAACCGATCAAAGGTCCCAAGACCAAAGTCCCCGTGCGTGCGCAATTCCCGAAGCGTCATGTGCCCATCATAAACACCGGCCAGCAAGGCATCGATGGTTGCCACTTGCATGAGACCGCCCGGGCGAGGAGTAGAGCAGCCCAGCAGCAAAAGAGAAAGGAGGCATAGAGAACTCAGGCGTGTGATGTTTGCAATGGGAGACATACGACCGCCATGCTGAACAAAACCCATCGTATGACGAGGATATTCGGTATTTGGCCACGGGAACCTCAGGATGGTCTGCGGGTGAGTGTGAGGAGGGCGATTTCAGCGGGACAATTGAATCTCACCGGCGGGAAGCTATGGCCAACACCAGTGGTTACAAAAACCTTGGCAACCGGAGCCCGGCATAGACCTGAGGCATATTTTTGGCCGAAGCGCGAGGGTAGAATGGGTGCTCCGATCCACGGAAACACACATTGGCCACCATGGGTATGGCCACTGAGGACAAGGCCCACTCTGTCATCGGTCACGGACTCTGCATAATCGGGATTATGACTAAGCAGGAGTGCAGAGTCAGGTCTTCGAGTATGTCCAAGCGCAGCACGCAGATCCTGCTTGTCCCGCCAGAGGTCCCCCACCCCACAGATTCGAAGAGTCTGATGATCCCGCCTCAGATCGACACCGCGGTTTGTGAGATCACGAATACCCGCTTTGACCATTGCCAAACGGACGGCAGACGATGCGTGCATGTAATGATCATGATTTCCCAACACCCCAAAGACTCCCATCGGAGCACGAAGGGCCGAAAGTTCCCGAAAGCAACCTTCTGCCCACTCTGCACCCCGATGAATATAATCGCCTGTCAGGGCAATCACATCTGGCTTAATGCGATTGGCAAGTTGAACAGCATTTCGAAGGAATTCCGATGAAACCAGGGGACCATGATGGAAGTCCGATAGAAGTGCCACCCTCAAACCATCAAACGCAGGAGCCAGGCCGCTTATGGGAATCCCTACGCGATTGATACGACACACTCGCCGCTTGGCCAAAACCCCTTCCACGGAAAAACCCGCAGCAGCCGACATGAGCGCCATAGCAAGAAATTTTCTTCGTGTCATATGATCAGGCCTTGCTGGCCATCGGAACAGGAACGGCTTTGCGTGAGAATCGATCTGCCCAGTTCACCTTTGCTGTGGCGATCATCATAATTGCCAGGATAAGAATGGCCCCAATGGCGATCGTCAGTCCCGTCAGCCCATCAAAGAAGAAGCTATAGGAGAAAAGCACCATGCATCCAAACTGAGCAAGGGCGGCATACTTTGCGAATCGAACTCCTCGTGCCAGAAACAGGTAGCCTGAGACAAGAATTAAGGATACCAGAGCGGCTATGGAAAATGCCGCACCGAGAGGAATAAGGTCCACCAAATAGGCAAACAGAAGTTGAAAGGCAAAACATCCGGCCGCGAGAAAGAAAAAATTCATGGGGTGAAGCTCGACACGCTGCATGAGGCAAAGCATCACAATCACGCTGAAAAAGAAGATCAATGAGACAGGGGCAAAGAAGGAAATTCTTGCCGCAACGGGCCCTGGATTCAGCACTTTGGGCATGTCCATCGCCACGGATCGTGCGCCAATTTCGTCAGGGTAAGCCCACACAAAGTCCCAACCTTTTCCCGATTGGACTCGTTCGGTGGGCGAGGAAGATGGGAAATCCACTTCTTCAAAATCGGTCTTCATGGAGAGCTGAAAGTTTTGAACCCGGGCCTCGGAACCGAAGCTGTATGTCCAACGATTGAGCCCCCGTGTTTGGTATCCCACCAAAAGTGTTGCTGATTCTCCGGGAGCAAGAGGGACCGCTTCGATGATGGGATCCTTACCCGAAATATTGGCCGTCGTGGGTTTTCCATTCAGGCTGAAGGAAAACTCACTATAGCCAGCCTCTGCGGAGGGGAGTTGGAACTGCACGTAGATCGTTTGTGGGATGGGTGCCGGGTTGGTGATTTGATACTCGCCCCGAAAGACAGCGGTGTACGCACGGAACCAGAGGAGTCCTTTTTGGCGCGGTGTGTAGGACAATGCGACATGGACTTTGCTTGTTGAGGGGCGCAGGGTTTTTCTTGCATCTCCTGGACCAGGACTCTGATACCAAGCTTGTGGATGCAATTGAACCATTGGTGGCCCCCACCCCTCAAGCACTGCCGCGGTGGTAGCAGCCCCCGAACCATGCGTCCTGCTGCTGAGGGCCGTGCCGAGGATGAACCACGCGATGGTGGTGCATGCGGTGATGAAGAGGATGGCGAAGAGACGTGGTGTGGTCATAACCGCACATTGAACGAACGGTGTGAAACGATGATGAAGGAATTATGAAATGTTCGTGAATTTCACCGTGACGGTGGTTCCCGCATCGCTCTCGATTTCCACCACGGCCCCATAACGTTCTGCGAGCGATCGAACAATGGCCAGTCCCAGCCCCGTGCCGCGGCGTTTTGTAAGAGGATTCACGGTGGTGAAAAATCGATCAAAAATCTTCTCCTGCAGTTCGAGTGGAATTCCGGGGCCCTCGTCTTGGACCGAAAAATAATCAGGACCAGTCGTAAAAATAACCCGCTTGCCTGGCGGTGTGAATTGGAAGGCATTTTCCAATATGGCTTCCATCATTCGCTGGAGCTGATCACCGGGCATGGGCACGGTCACAGGCAACTTGGAAATCGACGCCTCCCACCGAATATCTCCAGCGCGTGCTGCAAAAGCAGCAGCCACTGAGGTGGCGACTTCGGAAATTGACGCCTTGGAAGTAGGATCAAGCGGAGCGTTTTCAATCCGCGACAGCGCTAAGAAGTTTTCTACAATCGCCGCCAAGCGTCCGGCCTCGGCAAAGATATTGCCAAGAAATTTTTGCTTCACGGCGGGATCTTCTGTCTGTTCAAGAATTTCCGCAGCTCCACGAATGGCTGAGATTGGGGTTTTGATCTCATGGGAAAGGGTCAGGGCCATCTCCTCCACATATTTTTTCCCTTCTAAGCGAAGCCGCATTTTTTCAAGAGCTCGTGATAGACCACCCAATTCACTCTTGGACCATGTTTCGAGTTGAACCCCGCTTTCTCCCGCTGCAACACGCCCGGCACGGGTTGCCAAATTTTGGAGAATTCCAGTCAAGTAGCTGGAAAGAGCAAAAGAAACCACGGAGGCAAGTAACAGTGCCAAGGCGGCTGGTAGTACAAGATCTTTTAGAGACCGAACCACCGACTTACGAACATCGGATGTGGTTTTTATCACGCAAACCAGCTTGGTGACCTGACCGTTTTTTATCACAGGAACCGTGGCAAACAAAATGACCACACGCCGATAAGCATCACGCTCCCACCGTGCCCCGTATTGACCAGCCATGGCTTTGCGGACATCCCGGTCCGCAGACCTGTTCTCGCCTTTATAATACTTGCCCTCCGTGTCATGGATGGTCAGGCCCTCTGGAGAATAAGTGACGATGCGCAGGTTGGGATAAGAAGCCCCAAACACAGATCGTTGGGTTTCTCGAACAGAGGCCAGATCCTCCATCGGCAGATTGCGGCCGGATCCGGCAATAACAAGGGCGGCATCAATCATTCCCTGCTCGGTCGAGCGAAGGTGACTCCGCTCGATGCTTTGCCCCACCTTCCACGCAAAGTAAATTCCTGGCAAAAAAATGGAAGCCAGACACAAAACAAACATTTTCCAGTGAAGACTGTGAAGAGGGGGAGCCAAAAAAGAAATCAGGCGCTGAATCAGGAGCACCCAACGCCCTGGGGTATTTTTTTCGGGCAATTGGGAACTGCTCACGGAGCCTTGTAGCGATAGCCCACGCCCCTCACTGTCTCGATGCAGTCATGGGGAGCCAGCTTCTTTCGCAGGCTCTTGATGTGTGCATCGACAGTGCGATCGGTCACACACCCACCATCCACCCAGGCTGCATCCAAGATTTGCTCGCGTGTAAAAACCCTTCCGGGTTGGCCAAAGAGGCATTCCAACAGCTCATATTCTGTGCGCGAGAGGTCCAGTTCCCTTCCTGCAAACTTGGCACTGAACATTGGGCGGTCCAAAATCAAGGTGCTTTCAGGTGTGGTCGCCGTTGTTCTCCGTGAAACGGCCTTGATCCTGGCAAGAAGCTCTCTGGGACTGAAGGGTTTTGTCAGGTAGTCATCAGCCCCAAGTTCCAGCCCCACCACCCGATCGATCTCGTCACTGCGAGAAGTCAGAATGATCACTGGAATTTTTGAGGATTTGCGAATTTCCCGACACACATCAAACCCATCCAGATCAGGAAGTCCGATATCAAGAATAAGGAATTCAAAACCTGAAGCTAATTGAATCGCGTCCCGCCCAGAAGGGGTCCTCCTGACGTGATGCCCGGCACTGGTCAAAGAATATTCCAGCACATCTCCGATGCCGGGGTCATCTTCGGCAACGAGGATTTTCATAAAATGACAGAAAAACAATTCAGAGTCGGTCCAGGCCTATTGGCTCGCGCGAAGCTTGTTTGCTTCCTCAAGATGTTTTAGAGCCTTTTCTTTGTCAGCTTTGGATGCTTTCTTGTTGGAAAGGACTTCTTTGGCCCAGCGTTCATACATTTCGATAGAGGCTGCTGACCTTGGCTTGGGAGTAGGCGTTGTGAGTGGGTCCGGGGCCTTTGCCGAAACACTTTGGGCTGCTGGAGTGCTCGGCAGCTTCTTGACCTCTAACTCCGGTGGTTGAGTCACAATAAATACCACAACCCCAACTGCGATCACCGCAATGAGAAATACCAGCTTCATAGGCTGGAATAATCCAGTTTTTTTCGAATTAATCCAGCGAGATCTGCGATGGTAATTCGACCGTGATCTGTGGTGATCCATGGAACTCCGAAAGTGTTCCAGTGACCCGGATTTTTTGGCCGACCAATTCCTGCAGGCGCTCCTTCGAAAATTCGGGGTGCCCGGCTTTGAGAGGAAACACCAACGAAAAATCATTATGGCTGACACCTTCAAAATTAACAAAATGAATGGTGTTATTCATATTCGCCCACACTCGCTCCACCTTTCCTTCGATGACGGCCGGTTTATTTAACCATGACAGGAGCTTTTTTTTGTCAGAGACGGAAATAGGCTCAAAATACGTATCAGCAATCCTCCGCTTGTTGATTCTTACACGCGGGTTTTGAACCTGACGGATCTTGCCAGCAAATGTGACGGCGGCGTGGAGAGCACCGTGGATGGCTCCACGCTTGGGAGTGGTAAGAGGAGTTGATGCGTCAGTATTAAGATTTGAATTCTTTGGGGCGCATAGGTTTTGCAGGGCTGACAGCGCATCGGAGGTGCTGGGAAAACGGTCTTCTGGAAATCTCGCCATGAGTTGCTCGACCCATGCACAGACCTCTTTGGGCATGTCAGGCCGGAGTGACACCAAGGGATGCAGGCGGTGTCTCAGGTGGGAATCGATGACTGCCTCGACTGTTGTGCCTTGGTAGGGATCATGACGCGTCAATGCATGGTAAAGAACACAACCCAAGGCGTAAAGATCCGTGTAAATGCCGACTGGCTTTTGCTCGAGTTGCTCGGGGGCCATGGTGTGCACGGAGCCGAGCAGTCCCTCCTTGGAATCGATGGTTTGCAGGAAAGGCTGCTTCATCACCGTCGCGAGACCAAAGTCCAGAAGCTTCACCTGCAACTGGCCCGTCGCCAGCCACGTGAGCATGAGATTCGTGGATTTGATGTCCAAGTGGATCATGCCCAAAGCATGGGCCGCACCCAGCCCCTCCAAGGCCTGTTCCGCGACCAACAAAAAATCCTCCTCGGTCAAGGGGCCCTCCAACTCCTCCAAGGTGTAACCGTGAAGGTATTCCATCACCATGAGAACATCACCCTCATGATTCAAGACATCGAAGACGGTGACAATGTTGGGGTGCTGAAGACAGGCGAGCCGTTTGGCCTCCGCTAAGGCCGACTGGGTACGTTTTTCCGCGAGGTCTGCGTCCACATGGATTCGTTTGACTGCGACCCACCGTTCCAACTGAGTGTCATGCGCCAGAAGCACTTCTCCAATGCCTCCCCTCCCCAGTTCACGTCCCAAAACATAGCGGCCTGCGATCAATCCCTGTTCCCCTGAATTTACCATATCTTTTATTACGAGTATGTGAGACCGAATTGCATGAAAAGTCATGGTTCCGTCCAAAACCACAGCGAGGGTATGCGGTCTGAAACGGACCTTAGATCAGGTGCCAACTTGGCAAAATAAAACAGATCAACAACCAATCGCGCAATACAAATCTGGTTTCGGAGAAGCGGTCGCAGATTTTTTGGCGTGTTATAGGATCTGATACCATTCACTCTTGATGGGGTGGAGGCTGACATTGACGAGTTTTTGAGATTTCTTGCTGTGGAGCGCGGGCTCTCAACGAACTATCAACTATCGACTCAGCGGTCGCTTGAGACCTTTGCGAGTTGGTTCTCGAAACACGTAGGAAAATCACAAGTTCGAGATGTTGAACCCCAATACCTAACCGACTATTTGGGCTGGCGAAAGAAGGCAGGGCTTGCAGCTGCCTCCATCAAGTTAGAGGCCATTGCCCTTCGAATTTTTTTCCGTCATTTGATCAGCCGCAAAGTGTTGACCGTCAATCCGGCGGAACACCTTCCGATTCCCCGCATTGAGAGCTACCTTCCTGAGACCTTGAATCAGGAAGAGACAGCACGTCTTTTGGACTGTGTCCGCGGAGATGATCCCCTTCGGCTTCGGGACCGTGCGATGCTGGAACTCCTCTACGCAAGCGGGCTGCGGATCTCGGAACTTTGTGGGGCGAGACTTGAAAATCTAAGCTTCGAGGAAGGATTTATCCGCGTGATTGGCAAAGGAAACAAAACCCGGATTGTGCCTGTGGGCCGACAGGCGCTGAAGGCGATTCAGACATATCTGACCCGCGGACGACCTGAACTGATTTCCAAACGATCTGGCGCAGAGGTCTTCCTTTCCATTCGCGGGAAAAAACTCACGCCGCAGCGGGTTTGGCAACTCGTCAAGCAATACGCCAACATCGCCGGGCTTTCCGCCGATGTTTATCCGCATTTATTGCGTCATAGCTTCGCCACCCACTTATTGGCCGGTGGCGCAGACCTGCGCATCATTCAGGAAATGTTGGGACACGCAGATATTTCGACCACCCAAATTTATACTCATGTGGATTCTTCCCGATTGAGGTCCGTTCACAAACAGTTCCACCCGCGTGCCTCCGCCACAACACCTAAAGCTGAGTAAAAAGGAGTTAACCTTTCCAATTTCGGCCATGCCTTTTCACGTCTCATCTTCAAACGGGCGGAACCCCTGCTCGCCCAGTTTAATCACACCCTGCAGAGCTGCGGTTTGCTCCATGATTCCAACCGCGAAGCGTGAGTCGCACATTTGGATGCTGCACATGAGGCTCAACACCATCCCGACCGGCATACATTTGAGCGAGCACAGTTTTCCGTGTTTTCTGCGAGCGATTAGGCATCGATCCATGCAGCAGAAAGTAATGGAAAAACAGAACATCACCGGGGTTCGCTTCGACTGTTGTGGCTCCATCAATGGGATATTGCTCCCGCAAAAGCTTGGATTCCTCGCCCGCTCCCCCGCTCATTCCCTGACAACGTCCCATCTTGTGACTGCCGGGGTAAACTCGAAAACAGCCCATCTCATCGGTTGCTTCTGAAACATGAATGACACCCGCCATCATGGTATCTTTCAGGGTCGGGAAATACTCCCAGTCCTGGTGCATGGGAAAGGGCGATCCTTTTTCCCCGGGTTTTTGAAACAGCTTGGTGTGGTGCAAAATCACGTCTGGTCCAAGAATGGCAGTGGCCACGTCCAGGAAGCCTCGATGCTGTAATGCAGCCAGCCACCTTGCCGAGTAGTTCTGGACATTGTGGGTGTGGATAACCACTGTTTTTTCAGCATTTAAGCGTGCCATGGCCTCGCCCTGCCAACGTGCGTTGGTCTCTTCTCCTGAGGATTGCAGTTGCGCTACAATCCTGTCAAAATCATGCTCCAACTCACAAACTTCC
>JBGTLQ010000244.1:0-18021 GCA_041744075.1 Terrimicrobiaceae bacterium | reverse complement strand
GCGGGACCACGTGGACAGGCTCTTTCTGAAGCTTGCAAAACAGAGATCAAGAATTGTTCTTGTGACCTCCGAGAGTGACGATCCGGTGCTGGAGGGATCAAGTCAGGTAAGCCCACCCCAACTCGCTTCATGGTTTTCGACGAACTCCCGTGAGCCCGAAGTGAGATCTGTTCCGTTGGGCCTTGGCAATTCGTACTGTTCGGTCACAGCCAAAGCCCATGATCTCGCAGCTGTCGCCCGGTTGAATCCTGCACGCGAAAAGTGGCTTCTCGTGAACTTTCGTGCGCAGACCAATCCCTCACTTCGTGAACCACTGTTGGAAAGGTTTGTGAATTCCAACTGGGTAACGGCTTCTGGAGTGTTGGATCGGCAAGCTTGTTTGTTAGCCCTTGCTTCCCACCGTTTTGTGCTGTGCCCTGCTGGGAATGGTGTGGATACCCACCGCATGTGGGAGGCTATGTATCTGGGGGCAATCCCCATCGTGCAAAAGCATCCCGCACTGGATGCCTTTCGTGGACTTCCCATCCTCTTTGTCGAGGACCTTTCCGATATCGATTTGGAGAGGCTCCAAAAAGATTACGCTGATTTCTGTGCAAAACCCAGAAGCCGAGAAATGCTATTTTTCCCGTATTGGGAGAAAACCCTCACAGCTGAAAAGACGCGGCTGCGGAACGGTGAGCCCAAATTGAATTTTGTCCAGGTGCTGCTTTCGTGGGTTCGGTCTTGGAAGAGTTGAAGACGCAAAGATCCCAGTCCACGTCAGGGAAACCTTTTAATGAAAATCACTGCAGAAAGACTGGACGTCGCCTTTGCGCCAGTGGTGGCCTATGAGGCTTAGCATCAGCAGCCCCGATGGCCTGGGGGACTTTATTCTGCGGCTCCCCATGTTGCGCGCTCTCGAGGGTGCCTCCTGCAAACTCCAAATTTTCCTAAGGCGTCCGGCCTATGACCTCGCTCGTGATATCCTCCCAAATGCGGAGATTCAGGAAATCGCAAATAACCCCTACGGTTTGTCGATTGCCCAGCAGAGGTCCCCATTTGCACGCGAGCACCGGCTCATTAAAAAGTTCAAGCCCGACTATTTTGTGGCTGCTGCTTTTGCTGCCAACCACTTCGACCGGGAGTGGATTCGCATTCATGGTGTGGAATGTCTTGTAGGATTTCTGACGGGCAGCGGTCCCACTCCTGCGAAGTATGCAGAGGTGGACAGCCAATTGCACGAGGTAGAAAAAAATCGTGTTCTCACACAAGTTATTCTGGGCCATTCAGTGGAACAAGACGTTCCGGAACTCACAACCACGGATTCCGCTCAAAAAGAAGCTGCAGAGCTTCTGTCCCAGCATGGGGTTTTAGGCACCTACCACACTGTCTGTGTGGGAACCCGTCCGGGACTTCGGCTAAAAGATTGGGGGGAGAGCTCTTGGAGGGAATTTCTGGGCTCTTTGGGTGACGGGCATGCCATGGTCTTTCTTGGAAACACGAAGGAGAGCGAGTCCATTGAGAGAATTCGGCGGGATCTACCCATGCAAACTGTCAATTTGGCGGGAGATCCTCCCTCACTACCTGTCTCGATGGCTATTTTGGAGAAATCGCACGGCTATTTGGGGAGAGATTCCGGAGTCATGCACATGGCTGTTGCGCTGGGTCGTCCGGTTCTTGCCATTTACAGCGGCGCACATTGGGGGCGCTTTCTTCCTGCTCGTGGACCGGCGGCAGTTGTCACTCAAGCGACACCCTGTCGGCAGTGCGATGGCAAATGCCCCTTTGCTCACCCACACTGTGTCACCCAAGTTCGTCTGGCCACGATGCGGGAAGCATGGAACGTACTCCACGGCCCAAAACCATGCGGCTTGAAAATTTTCGAACAATCGGAAGCCTCACTGGACTGGCAAACCATGCTTCGAGAAGCGGTTGAATCCAATGCCGGAGTGGGCCATAAAATTCAAGAAACCCAAACTCCGTCCAGGCTGCAGCATTTCCTGAATCTTTTTGGCAGGCGATAGCTTTATGAAATTCAAACAATCACGGGTCGCATGGTCTCGCATGCAGGTGGCATTAAGAACCTGTCTTCATGCGCTTCGCGAGGATCTGACTTTGGGCTTCTCAACCCCGGCTGCCCGTTCAACAAAACCATCCGGTTCTTCCTCAAAACCTGAGGTCACCGGAGAGGGGGAGCGTCCGGTGATTTTTGTGTCTTACGCGACAAGCGAAGCACTCAAGGGAAGCCACCTTTATTGTGGAGGCGAGAAGCTGCTGAACAACCTCGTTCTGCTTTTGCGCCGCAAGGGCTATGAGGCATGGATGGTGAGTTGGGACGGATTGCATTCCGGATGGCTTGCAGAGCACGCCCCCTTCTTGTCTCTGGAGGAGTTCAAGCAGAAAAAAGAAAAGGCAAAGAGCGCCCGCTGTGTGACATCCTGGCCGCAAGCGTCGGCCTACCTGAAGCACTGCCCGAGGTTTTATTTCTGGGATCAGGAGCTTGCCGCCTCCGCCCGCAGCCAGTTTCCTCTTGTCGCCCGAATGATGGGTGAAGGGCGGATCGTGCGCACGGCTGGCGTCAATCGTGCCGTTCAGGCCTTCCACACGGCTGTCTTTGATCGAAAGGCTCACCTCCTTCGTCAATTGGTGGATGAAAAATATTGGCAGCCTGATGAAAGCCGTCGGGTGCGGAACCGGGTCGGCTACTTCGAAGAAGGCGAGCACACCGCAGAATTTATACGGATCATTCGCAAGCAAACATCAGCGCATGGTCTAAACCTCGATTTCGTGGAGCTTCAAGGCAAGGAACCTGCCATCATCGAGCAGATGCAAGAGTGTGCGATATTTTTAGCCCTAAACATTGGCAAGAGCCCGCTCTGGGGAGAGGGGGGACCAATGAGCCCCCAAGAGGCCATGGCCTGCGGAACCGTGCCGGTGACCTTTGACATGAATGGGCCATGGGAGATTATTCAGCAGAACTACAATGGGATGATCACGCCCGAGATTCGCCCGGAGTTGATGGCTGCGGCCCTTTGTGAGATTTATGGAGCCCCCGGTCGTTTGGAAGAGATGAGTCGTCGAGGGGTGGAGATGACGCGAGCCAGTCACACCATGGAGGCCCGGTGGCGTGATGTCTGCACGTTTTTGGATTTGCCCTGCACCTGATGGCTTCTGGGAATTCCCGCAGGCTTTTGCTGGTTGATCACCTGTTGGAGGGGATCGTCGGTCACCATCTTGGGTATAATCTGGCCCTGGCAGGTGCGGTCCGCAAAGCCGGGTGGAATCCGGTGCTCGTGACCCATCGTGATTTTGATCCTGGGTTAGCCGCTGGCTGTGACGTGCGACGGATCTTTCACACGGACTGGCGTGCGGCTCCTCCATCGTGGATGGTTCATTATCCACAGATGTTGCGATTGGTGGAGAAGATCTCCGCCAAGCGTTTTTCCAGAGATCTGCGGCGTCTGGCTCCGATCATTGTGCAGGATGATGTCATCTTTGCCCAGATGATTGCCCCCCGGCATTTTTTAGCATGGCTGGATTGGATGTCAGCCAACCGGGGTGTTCCCAAGCTGGCCTTGCATCTGGGCTACCAGCCCTCGCGGTTCAAACATCCTGCAATCCGGGCAGCACTGGAAAACCTGCCGAGAGGAACAAAAAACTCGCTGCTTTTTGTGACCGATAGCGAGCGTCTGGTTGAGCCGTTTGAAGCCGCCCTGGGGGCTGGTGTGGCACATCTGCCTCATGTGGTTGATCGATGTTTTCCAAGTCCAAGCACACGAGAGGAAGGGACTCCCCTGCGGATTCTCTCGCTTGGTAATGCGCGGCGGGAGAAAGGGTTTGCGGACATTGCCATTGCATCAGGTTTGCTATTCCGGGAAAGACAGCAGGGAAACATTGAGCTGATTATTCAGTGCCATCAACCCGATGTGGAATCGTCCAAGGCGTTGGAGGGGGTGGCGGACGGACCGGGATTGCGTTGGATCAGGCGGCCATTGTCAGATGACGAGTATGATATCGAGATGGGAAAAGCGGATGTGGTTTTGCTGCCGTATCACCTCGACCACTACGAGCTTCGCACCAGTGGGGTGTTTTGTGAGGCACGTGTGGCTGGTAAGCCGGTTGTGGGGACCACGGGTTCCTGGTTGGGTGGTCGGATCGCTCAGGACGGCGGCGGGTGGCTTGTCCCGGAACGCGATCCCGCAGCCTTGGCTGACTGCTTGAAATCCCTTGCCGGTGATTTTGCAAGTGTGTCTCTCGAAGCTGTCGGTCTAAGGGATGCTGCAACAACGGAATTCTGCCCGCGTCGGTTTGTCTCCCAACTGCTGGATATGTGTTCCAAGGACAAGGCATGAGTAAGTTGCTATCCATGGCTGAAGTCCAGTGCCGGCGCTGGTTTCGGCGATGTGTTGCGGCATCGCAGATTCGGCGAATTTGCCAACACAAGGCCCTTGCTTCGGGACCGTTGCTTTTTGCTGTTGTTCGCAATGAAATGCTCCGCCTGCCAAGATTTCTTACTCATTACCGCGAGCGTGGCGTTTCCAGCTTTGTTTTCCTCGCCAACAACTGCACCGACGAAACCGAACAATGGTTGGAGGGGCAACCCGACGTGACGCTTTATGTCACGTCCGGCAATTTTCTCCAGAAGGAAGCCTGGCTCGATCTCTTGCTTCGTCGTCATGGAATGGGACGATGGTGTCTCGTGGCGGATGCGGATGAGTTGCTCGAATACCCCGAGTCCAACCATTTGAGCATCGGTGACCTTTGTCACTACTTGCAAAGCCGGGGGGAGTCGGCTCTTCATGCGATTCTGCTCGATCTATACCCCGACACCCCACTGGCAGGAGTTGGATACCAGTCAGGTGAGAATTTTTTTAACCGCACATGGTTTTTTGATCCATTGGATACCCTTCATGTGGCACCTCGGGTCTTTGCAGGAGGGTTGGACCACCGACTTGAGGGAGGTTCCCGAATGCGAATTTTTGGAGTGAAGAGTTGTTGCTCAAAATTCCCGCTTTTTCGTTTTGAACCGGGAGTCTTTCTAACAGACGGCCAGCACTATATTGAAGGCGCACAAGTCTCCACGCTGCGAGCTGTATTGTATCACTTGAAATATTTGCAGGATTTTATCCCCCATGTTCAGGAGGAAGTCGTTCGTGAACAACACTGGCAAGGTGCGGCCGAGTACAAAGTTTACGCAAGCAGGTTGAAGACCCTGGAAAATTCCAGTTTTCGCGATGAACGCTCGATCCGACTGGAGGGAACACATCAGTTGGAAGATCTTGGGTTCCTTATCCGTCCGAAAGACTTTTCCAAGTGCCTCGTCGAAAAAGCCTGACAATGACAATATCCGTCATCATCCCGGCCTATAACGCAGCTGCTTGGCTGCCGCAGGCGATTTGCAGTGTGCTGGCGCAGACCCGCCGGCCGGAAGAAATCGTGGTGGTTGATGATGGCAGTTCTGATGACACCGCGGAAGTCTGCCGAGTATTCGGCAAGGACGTCCATTACGTGCGACGCGAAAATGGCGGGCTGTCTGCTGCACGCAACACGGGTCTCGAGGTTTCCACTGGAGAGTGGTTTTTATCACTGGATGCCGATGACGTGCTTTATCCGCAGGCTTTGGAGGTTCTTTCAAAGAGAGCTGCTGAGACGAATTCCGGGGTTGTTTATGGGTTTGTGTTGCAGCGTCGTGAGCAGACGGTAGAAGCTCGACTGCACAGCCTGCCTTATGCTGTTGGCGAGCCTCCCTCACCTGCGAAGGCCGCATTCTGGTGGACCCCAATTGCAACGTTGGGGTCTGCCCTTGTGCGGCGTGATCTTAATAATGCGGTGGGGGGATTTGATGAAAAATTTCGTCAGGTCGAGGATGCCGAATACTGGCTTCGCTGCGGGGTCACAACCTCCTTTGCTCATTGCGACCAGATCGTACTCGACAAGACGTTTTCCCCCGGATCCTTGGGACAGCATCAAACGCGAAGTGTTTGGTTCCGTCTGCAATTACAGCTCAAATTTCTTTTATGGTGCCGGGAGAGAGGCATTGACACGGCGTTTTTGGAAACAAATCACGCACAGGTCATTGACCATGCTCTCACAAGAGCCTGGCGCCAGCAAGATTGGGCCTTGCTTGCACCCATCTTGAGTCAGGCGGCGCGGTTGAACGTCTTCACCCCTTGGTGCCTTCGTGCCCGTGCCCAATTGCTTCTCCTCCAGCTCCTGGGAAAAAAACCACAAACCCCTGCCTACTGCACAGAAATTTACAAAAGCTGGCTGGGCACCAAAGATATCACCACTTCAAAATGATAATCCTCCTTATTGGCGGTGCCGGCTTTATTGGGTCTCGCACGGCTCTTCGATTGCTTGCAGCTGGTCACGAGCCGGTTGTGCTGGATTCTTTTGAGCCACAGATTCATGGATCTGAGCCTGCGGCTTCACCGACCTGTCGCGAACTCTTTGGTGCTGTGGAGATACGGCATGGGGACACACGTGATCTGAAGGCTTTACAGGCGGCTCTCTCAGGAGTCGAGGTGGTGTATTACTTTCCAGCGGGAACTGGAACGGGGCAATCGATGTATCAGGTGGAGAAATACTGCGATATCAATGTGCGCGGGGCGGGCGTGTTTGCCGAGGCCATGATGGGATTCCGCGAGTGCCTGCAACGCGTGATCATCAGCTCATCCCGCGCGGTCTATGGAGAAGGAGCCGCAACCTGCCCTGAGCATGCGCGTGTGTTTCCCAAACCCCGCAGTGTGGAGGCCATGGCCTCAGGAAATTTTGAAACTTCCTGTCCGCAGTGTGGCGGGCCTATTCAGCCAGAGCCGTCACTTGAGGACGACCCGTTTCTTCCGCTGTCCATCTACGGAATCACAAAACTTGCCCAGGAAAGGGTGATTGCCACAAGCGCAGCAGGAGCGGGGATTGCCTGCCTTGCGCTTCGCTACCAGAACGTCTATGGACCCGGGCAGTCCCTCAAAAACCCTTACACCGGAATCCTCGGAATTTTCACTCAACTCGCGATGGAGGGTCGGGATATTGATCTCTTCGAAGACGCCGGCCCAACGCGCGATTTCATCCACATTGACGATGTGGTTGAATATAATTTTCGAGCTCTTGGTTGCACCGTCCCTGACACGTTGGAGTTGAATGTGGGGTCGGGAGTTCGTTCGACACTTCGTGATCTTGCCGAGGCGGTTGCAGCAGGACTTGCGAAGGAGAACCGAAGTCATGTGAGTGGAAAGTTTCGATTGGGGGACATCCGACATGCCCTTGCAGATCTCGGCAAGTTGCATGCCCAGTTGGGACCGCATCGGGGTTTGTCCTTGAGAGATGGCGTTAAAACATTCACGGACTGGGTGCAATTGCAGGGGTCCGGCGATGCTGGTTGCGAGCGCTTTCTTCGATCCCTTGAGGAGATGCAGGCAGCTGGGCTGTTGCGGAATTCTTCATGAAGACGATTGATGCCAACCGGCTGTGCATGCTGGTCACGGTTTATCACCCCTATCGCTGGGTGGCACCATTAACCCATCGGCTGCTGAATCGCTTTTGGCCAGACCATCCACCGCTTTATTTCTGTGGCCTGACCGCCGAAGAAGCAGGCGATCTTCCCCATATCCCCTGTTCAAAACCAGAACTGCCCCGAGTCTGGGCCGACTTTGCATTGGCAGCAGCCCGTCAGCTTCAGGCCGAAGGCTACGAAGCGTGTTACTTCCTGCTTGAGGATCACCCGCCTCTCGCGCCTTGCCATCAAAATCACTTGCACCGAACACTGCCGGAACTTCTCAATACCCAGCCTGCCTCCTATATCGGATTGATGGGCTGGGACAATCGTCGTTTCGCCACGCGGGGCGGGCCACTGACTGGACCCCGGAGGTTGATGCATCTCACAGCCCCGAACGCACCGAGATTTCACCTGCATCCTGCGCTGTTTCGAATGGACGCCTTGGTGGCCTGTCTGGAGAACCTTGCTGCCAGCGATCGTCCGAACCCATGGGGATTCGAAAAACTCAACGACAAACCCGATGCCGCTCTTCCAGAGGAATTCAAACGGTCGTGTTATCAAATCTGTGGTGAAGAATTTTCCCTGCAAGGGCTATCGCCGATGCAACGGACTGCCCGACAGTTGGAGAGGGGATTTTACCACAAGGCCATGAACCTTTTTCCGCTCATGGAGCGATTTGGGCGAGGAATGGCATTTTGGGACACTCTTGGTTTTGACGACTTTTTTTACAATGGCCCGTTTCCCATGTTTTATTCCGGCGTGATGGCGCGCGGGAAGGTTAGTCCGAACTTTCTTCGATTCCTTGCCAATCGTCCAGATCCCGTGCCGGAGTTTCTGGAAATCAGGGACGCTGCCTCGAAACTTCAGGCTTAAAAACCATAAAAATTC
Organism: Terrimicrobiaceae bacterium; assembly: GCA_041744075.1. GTDB lineage: Bacteria > Verrucomicrobiota > Verrucomicrobiia > Chthoniobacterales > Terrimicrobiaceae > JAJTZA01. The sequence continues at coordinate 9,659 of JBGTLQ010000244.1, read as the reverse complement.
TACCAACATTTGTTCGCAGGCAACTCATCCATTTTGCCCGACGAACATTCGGGAGGTCAGCAATTTGCAAGCGGCGCGACTACCCGCCACTTGAAGCTCAGGTCTCTCTCCACATGGTGCTTTCTCAGAGCATGTTGGAAATGGGAATGCTGACTCTGCGCAGTTTGGAATATCACACGGGTCGGCTTTGGGCACCTTTTATTCATGAAGACGGGTCCTTGACTGAGCAAGACGTGGCGAGGTTGCGCAGTCATTTTCCAGATGCCCGAATTGTGCGTCGGACCGATGCTGACCGGGAACTCCACGAGTTACTTGCCCCCTTTCCTGCATGCCGCGAAAGCCGCCGCAAACACAATTGGTTCCTCAAAAACTTTGATACCTGGCACTACGCACTGCACGACCGATATATTGTCATCGACAGCGACATCGTGTTTTTTCGACGACCGGATAAGATGATGGATTGGATTGCCAATGGTGACGACTCTGTCTGGGTGATGGAAGACACTCGGGAAAAGTACGCGCTTCCGCGAGAGCAGATCGAGGCCCTGTTGGGCTTCCCTTTGTGGAAGAAAGTGAACAGCGGCCTCGACCTCATGCCGCGAGCGGCTTTCAATCTTCCATTGGCTGAAAAGTATTTTGAACTCTGTGGGCCGAGAGCTCGTGATTTTCATTTCTTGGAGCAGACATTTTTTGCTGTTGCCGGAGCTGCATGGGGAAAGGGAGGTGCCCTGCCTGCGGAATATGAGATTAGTTGGGGCAACTTCCGCCACCGGGATAGCGTTTGCCGTCATTATGTGGGTCCATTCAAAAATGACCTTCTCTGGATCGAGGGCGCTTCGACGTTTTGGTTTCAGTCGCGGAAGCCCAAGGCGTTGATTCAAAATCAGGAACAAGCGTGACTCGGATTGTTGGCATCGTGCTCGTCCAAAATGAGGAACTCTATGTCCGACAGGCTGTCGGAAACATCCTCCAATTTTGCGATCAGATTATCCTCTGCGATAACAAATCAGTCGATGGCACCTACCGGATTCTTGAGCAAATCTCTCGCTGCCACTCGCATGTCCAACTTCACTCAATCACTCACCCCAAGGAGTCCCATGCCCACCTCTCAACTTTTGCGGGGACCCCGACATGGGTATTCGGAGTGGACGGGGATGAGATCTACGATCCTGCGGGGCTGGCTCTTTTCCGAGATCGGATCTTGTCGGGAGAATTTCGGAATCTCTGGCGTATGAAAGGCCATGCGTTTCATTGCGATGAACTTAGCGAAGGAAAAGCCTGGGGCTTCGCATCGCCGCCTTGTCGAAGCATCACGAAACTTTATAACTTTGAAGCCATTTCCTCATGGGATGGAGACACTTTTGAACGTCTCCATGGCGGAAATATCGCCTTTCGTGAGGGGTGGCAGGATTCCACAAAAAGAAACCTACAGGATGAACTCTTGTGGGAGGAGTGCCCTCTGCGCTGTCTTCATCTGTGCTTCCTGAATCGTAGTTCTCAAGGAGGGGATTCGCTTGCCCGGCGGAATATTGTGGAAATCTATCAGAGCAGTTTCCGCGATAAACTGATCCACTGGCTCCTCCGCCTGCTCGGAAAAAACCAAGGTTCCCGTTGGAAATACGCCCACTACCGGGCAGGTCAACGAATTTGTGTGGATGCCTTGCCATTCTTCCCCGCAAAATCCTCCACAGATTTATGAGTAATCCTCTCGTGACCTTGGCATTTCTTAGTTGGAACCGGCTGTACTACCTGCGGGCCACGCTGGAGTCCGCCCGTCGTTGCATCGGGATGGAAGGTGCAGAATGGATCGTCAGCGACAACGACTCCAAAGAACCTGGGCTCAAGGATTACCTCACCTCGCTTGATTGGTTGTCCGAGCTCTGGATTTCCAAACAGAGTCATGCGGCAGCCATGAATGAAATCGTTTCAAAGGCGCGAGGCAAGTACCTGCTGCTCTGGCCGGATGACGTTCAGTTTGTTGTGGAAGGACGATGGCTTGAACGCTTGATTGCAACCCTGGAGGTCAATCCACAGATTGGTTCTTTGGGGCTTAACTTTCTCAGAAGACAGACGGTTCGCAGGCTCTTCGGAACCGCTGGGAAGAGGGACATTGTGCCAGTGCTTTCTGATCTCAAGAGACTCCGTTTGCGTATTCCCAAAAAGATTTCCGGGCCGGAGCCCCTTTGCACAGCCGGATGGAGGCTGCCCGGAGTCATTGCCTCAGGAATTCCCTCATTGACACGGATTGAACACTGGAAATCTCTGGGTCCTTGGAAAACAGCGGAAGCCGGAACCTCCAACCTGATCGACTCCTCTCTTGGTGCCGAAGATTTCATGATCCAACAATTTCAAAATTCGGGATACGCATGGCAACAAGCTGTTTTGATGCGCCCGGTGGCAGCCGATATCATCAATGACGATACCGGATGCAAAGCGAAGGTCCGAGGCGGGCGACGCTACGGGAATTATACTCCACCTTCCTCGGGGCAACTTTATTATGAGATCAAATCCGAGGATTCCATCCCAACCGATGATGCCGGGTTGCCTCTTGCTTTCGAGGACTGGGTGACCCCCCTGGGGTTTCAGCTTCCGATGGATGCGGCGGGAAATCTCCTTAAGGCAAGCATCAACACATCTCAAGTTCATGAGGTGGAGGTCGGATGAACTTTGCACCGAGCAGAGCTCCATCACTGGTCGCCCAAAGCTCACAGCCTGATATTCGATGAGCATTTTTAACCGATGTTCCCGCCCCTCTGTGGCGATCAATCTTCGCCCCCGCAGGGGCTCATGGGGTGGAGCCAATCAATGGACAAGCCAGGTCTCCGCTTTTCTTCGCTTCGCAGGATACAATGTTCGCTATGATCTGCGGCGACCAGTCAATGTCATCGTCCAAACGCACACAGGTCTCTCCGACGGAATTTCCTTCAACGCCAGTGATGTTCATGCGTTCAGGAAACACTTTCCTTCCGTGCCCTGCATACACCGCATCAATGACAACGACATCCGAAAAGGCACGCGGGAAATGGATGCATTTCTGGCTGAGTCGAGCAAGGAGGCTGATCATACCGTTTTTGTTTCTGACTGGCTTAGGGATTATCACTCTAGCCGATGGTTCGATTCGAACCGTCCACACTCGGTGATTGAACCGGGCGCTGATCCTTCGGTTTTTCATCCTTTCGGAGATTCACCCCCTCCAGGATTGTCTCCAACGCGCATTGTGACGCATCACTGGTCAGACCATTGGTCGAAAGGCTTTGACATCTATGCGGAGATTGATGAGGCCATTGCCGCAGGACAACTGCCCGGATTTGAACTTTGGATCATAGGTCGCTGGCCCACAGACCTTGTTTGGAAAACCGCCAGAACACATCCCCCCGCAAGCGGTGCTGCTTTGGCATCTCTTCTCAGGCAATGCCACCTCTATGTCAGCGCATCACGACATGAGCCCGGAGCCATGCATCCGGTCGAGGGTTTGCAGTGCGGGCTCCCTCTCATCTACCACAAGGATTCAGGGGGAACTGTGATGTTGGGTCAGCGATACGGTGTTCAGTATGCTGGAGATATTGTTGCGACCCTCCTGGAAGCCAAATCCCGATATCCCGAATTGCGTCGGCACATTCTCTCGTCTCCTCCATCAGGAGACTTGATGTGTTTGGAGTATCGCAGACTGATTCAGAGAGTGATTGTGGAGGGAAGGGTGTGAGGACTGTATGATAAATTTTTTCCCCACTTCTGGAGACAAACATGGTTGGGCTATCGATGAAGATTTGCGTTTGATTCGGTCTGCCTTAGCAGGGGTGGCAAAGGAAAAAGTATTGTCATCCGCGCATGTCGTTCATTCGCCTTTTTGGGCCTCCCTGGAATGCCATTCTCCTGATATCCTAGCCCGCCGCTTCGTTATTGCTCACGCTGACAATCCCCCGTTTTTTTATCTCACCCAGCCGTCTTTTGCAAAAGCCCAACAGATTGTTGACTTGTGGGTCGCACGATCCACGGAAGCTCAGGAGCAGTTCCGTCAATTGAATCTGCCATCGATCCATATCCCGTATGCTATCGATGAAGAGCTGTTTCACGAAATTCCAACAAAAGCCAATCTCAGAGCAGAGTTTGGTCTTCCAGCTGAGGCTTACATTATCGGCAACTTCCATCGCGATTCTGAAGGTGCTGACCTGACCACACCCAAATACCAAAAATCGCCGGAGATGCTCGTCCAAATATGCAAGCAGCTTCTTCACAAGGGAGCAAAGATTCATGTCCTGCTTGCCGGGCCACGCCGTCACTGGATTCGAGATGCATTAAAGAAAGTTGGCGTCTCATTCACATTCATTGGCCAGCAAATTGCGGCTGATGATTTTGGGGTAAACATTCTGCCTCGCAAGACACTCAACCGACTTTACAGCGCGTGTGACCTTTATTTGATTCCTTCGCGCTGGGAGGGAGGCCCCCAATCAGCGATGGAAGCCGCTGCCTGCCGAACCAAGGTCCTGAGTCTGCCCTTGGGGGTGGGAAGAGATATCCTCCAACCTGCAAGCCTTTTTGACACAGCTTCCGAGGCGTCTTCAAAAATCCTCGATGACATTCACCATGATTCATTGTCTGTGACTCTGGAGCCTCAATACTGCCGCTGGCACGCCAAGCACACGTCTTCGGCAATGACCTCTGGCATTCGCTCCCTATATGAGGACTTGGAAACGAATTCCTCCTACCAAGAGAAAGTGGATATTCGCAGCACGGATGCATTCCGGGAACTGTGGTGCCAGATCACGCGGAGGTTCCGATGCCGGAATCCCTCTTCGAGCGTTGACATCGTGGGTGATGAGAGTTCTCGAATCCAACAAGTTCGCGAAGAACTTGAACTCATGGGAGTCACCTTCAGCGAGTCGGCAGATGTTCGGATTGCTGGTCGCGTTCGCGACCCGGCCCTATGGACCAACAAAGTGGCTTTTCAATTTGCGGAGGCGGATTTTCAGCAAGAAGATGCCATTCTTGGTGCCTGCCTTGTTTTTGCTTCCGTTCAAGATGCAGTCAATTATCGGTCAGCAGGGGGCTCGAATCCGACTGTTGTTTGCCCCAGTCACCTTCCCAGATGTGAAAAATCCGAGATTCCCTTTTTGGTCGAGCAAGGAAACCTTCAAGCCTCCGAAGCGATTGCCGAAGCCATGGGAGCGGGTCGGCCTATCGTTTATCCTGATGACTCTGCCTACTACTATCAGGTTTTCCATGGCGGTGTTTCCTATGGCTCGCAGCGAAATCTTCAGGAGGCCATGGCTTTGGCGGAACGCGAGGCATTGGACTTTCGTGCTCTGGCAAGGCCTGCTGCGTCCATGAAGACCTTCCTCCACAACATGCTTAAGTGACAATGCTTCGAAAAAGGAGGCTCCTCAGCTCAGGCTAAATTCACCAGCACACTTCACACGTGATTAACAAAACACAACTTCTTAACGTCCACAAAATTGCCGTCCGAATTGACAGTTTTTTGGCAACCTGGGGGCCACTCCTGCTTGTGATCCTTGCCGCAGGTTATTACGGAGCGTATCTGAACAATGGCCTAAATTTGGGCGGTGAGGGTGGCACAACTGCCGTGATTGCCATGCGGCTTATGGAGGGCCAAAGACCCATCGCTGACACATTTCTTGGCTACAATGTTCTCTGGTTTTACCCCATCGCTTTGCTATTTCAAATCACAGGGTCCGACTACCTGGCAATGCGCATATTCTTTTTTGTGATCTGCCTGTGCACCGCGCTTTTAGCATTTTTGACCGTCAGAAAAATAACCGGGAGTGGACTCATCGCATTGGGAGTTGGAGTGATGTTAGTCCTGATTCCCGGCATGCTTTTCCGAAACTATATGGGCCTCATGGCGGTTGCGAACCAATGGGCTTTGGTTTCAGCATTTCTCCTTGCCATGGCAGGACTTCGTCAGAGAGCGCTCATGATCGGCGTGGCAGGGATTGTTCTGGGCCTGACCTTTCTCATTCGAATCGAAGTCGGTTTATTTATGTCGGTGATCGCGGCTGGCCTTCTCCTGCTGAATATTTTCAAACCGGGTCGGGCATGGGCGATTGGTCTGAGAGAAAGTCTCATGGGTGGATCTCTTGGTCTGGTGGCGATGGTGTTGGTGCATCTGCCATTTGCATGGGACGCGCATGCCCGGGGATATGCGACCCAATTTTATAGCCAATACACGTCCTTTGTGGGCCTTATGAATTGGGAGCTAAAAAAACAGTTCGAACGGAAGCCTCCCTCCGTTCACTCCCCGAAACAGCCAAAACAGGCAGACAATGTCACCGTCTCGCAGCAGACCCCTGCGCCCACGAGCCAAGAAGCTGGAGGCCGCAGGCAACGACCGGAACTCCACCAGGTTCTTTCTGCCCCAAAATCAAGGGATCGTTACTTTGCCGCAGCCATCTACCTTCCGTTGTTTCTCAGCTTGGTGATGGTCATCATTGCATCAGTGACATTGTTGACGGCATGGTTGCGGGGGTTGGAGGGATTATGGACAAAGAGTCTCATCGTTCTTGTGCTCACGGGATGTGCTCTCACCCTCTTTCCTCAGTATTACTTTTTCAGGCCGGATACCCCGCACATTTCGGAATTCATGGTTCCCTTCCTTCCCGCCATTGTGGTCACAACCTTTCTCCTCTTGCGAAACGCAAAACGGCCATTGGGTTTTGTGTTTGGATTTGGTTTCCTCCTGGCATGTCTGCTCCAAATTTGGATTCATTTTGGACATGCTTGGCCCAAAGAATCTGCAGGTACCATCGCAGCGCGCAAACACGGACCTGCGGACTTTGTTGGGTTAAACAATGTCCGTGTTAAACTCCGTCCTGCGCATGCCGAGGCACTCGCAGGCTTACAAGCAGCCATTGTTGATAATTCGACATCCGAAGACTGGGTTGTTTGTTTTCCTTATTCACCAACCATCAATTTCATGACCGACCGGTCCAGTTACCTCTGGGATATGTACACGGATAACACGATGGCACGCCCGGAATTTGACTCCTTCCATATAGCTCTGCTCAAACGAAACAAGCCGGCTGCGGTCGTCATTGATCACCGCGCCATAAACAACAACGAAGCTTCGCGGTTCCCCAACTGGGCCCCACAGCTGTATGCCTATTTAAAAGAAAATTTTCGATTTGGTGGCGAGTTCCTTGGAAATGAAGTGTTTCTGCGCAAGGAAACGGACCAGCCATGAACATCGGAATCACCGGCGCCCGTGGGCGGCTTGCACCACTTTTGGTCAAGCATTTTCAAGAACGGGGCACGAACGTATGTCAATATTCCCGATCGGGAACAGATGGCATGCTGCCACTCACAGAACTTTTTGAAAACCCTCCCAATGATCTGCTGATTCATTGTGCGTGGAGCACGGTTCCCCTCACAGCTGAGGCTGACCCAGACGCCGTCTTTCGTGAAGACCTGCCTCTGCTGGAAAAAATTGTGCGCTCCACCGAAGCGTATGGAACCAGGATTGTTTTTCCATCCAGCGGAGCGGTTTACGGAAACACCGGTGAGACTCCTGCCTCCGAGGATGACGCGCTCCAACCTCTGGGTGCATATGCCAAGGCCAAAATCACTGCTGAGAATTTCCTTCTCGAAAATGCCGCCTCAAGGCTTGTTATCCTGAGGACAACCAATTTACTGGGCGAATCCGCCGACCCTAACAAGCCTCAAGGCATTCTCCCCAGACTGGTGGATTCCGCCCTCCATGGCACGAGGGTTGAGATTTGGGGGGATGGCTCCGCGACCAAAGATTATATCCACTACTCGGACTTTCTAAGTGGGCTTGAAGCATCATTGAGCGCTCCAGGCATATGGAATGTTGGCAGCGGTTGTTCGTATTCACTCGTTGAGATTATAAAAATCGTGGAGGAACTGATCGGTAGACCGATCCACTTCTCCCATCGTCCATCTTTTGAATGGGATGTTTCCCACTCCATCATTTCCGTAGAAAGACTCAAGACCACCGGCTGGAAACCCAAGATGTCGATGAGCGAGGCCGTTGAGAGGTTCCTTCGTGATCTGAAACAGCGTTGATTCGATCATGGAGATTTCTGAAGATCAGTGGTAAGCTGAAACCCATGAAAGATCGCTTGGATGTTCTCGGCATGGATCGATTGATTGCGGACAAGATTGAATGCAATCCTGCCCTTCTTGAGCTCGGGCTTCAGAATATTGATCGATGGATTGCCAGTGGTGCCACCCAAGTTCACCGCTTGGAGCAGTGGAGGACATGGATTCTGGAGGCCCAGAAATCTCCCGCAGGGCTAGATGACTTGCTCTCTATTCTTCGTGAAGATAGTGAGAAAGCCTCCCACCTGCGTGATTTTGCCCCATTCTCCGGAATACTCACTGCTCAGGAAAGACGTCCCTTTTTATTGGAATGCGCCTACGCTCATTAAATCGTTTGGTATCAGCTGCTCTTGCTCTCAGCGAGTGCTCGACACTATTAGTCCTAGGTTCCTCCTCAATTTTTGCCAGTTTTCCTGAATTGGATTCTGAAGATGGTCCTTGGGAAACCACGTACGATGCGGACCTTCTTCTAGAGCCAATAGATAAGGATACAGCCGCCATCCTAGGCGAGTCGATTGGTAATAGAAGTCTCCACCACAACAAATATGGCTTCTACGCTGACATCCTACACCCAAGTATTACCGATCCCTTCCCGCCAGGGTGGAAAGATCGCCTTGTGCCACTGGATGGTTTTCCTAATGTGTGGGCACTAGATCCTCATGACTTGGGAATGGTGAAGCTCTGCGTTGGGAGGGAGAAAGATCTGGAGTTGGTAAGAGCTCTTTTGCAAATGAAGAAACTGGAATGCGCCAAGTTGCGGGAACGCTTTCGCTCCTTGCCTCTGGGCGAAAAAGAACTCTTCCGCGCGGGAAGAAATTTGGGCTCTGTTTGTCCCTCTTGCTAATGTTGCCTCAGGCTTGCGCACTGCTTTCGCGCGTGCTAACCACGCCCCAGCGAATCCGCCAGAATCAGGTTTGGGCTCAGATCGTGGCCAGCCCCAATAATACCCCCACCCTCGGATTTGGTGGGGTTTTATCTGGCGAGGGGTTGATTCATGGTGGAGCCGTGAAATTGTTGTCCTTGCGCGAAGCTTTCGTAAACGATGAACAACGCTTCAACTCACTTTACCTCGTAAGCAGCGCCCAACCCGCTTTTGCCGAGGACTTGGCTAAAATATGCCGCAAAAAAAACATTCGCTTCGTCTGGAACCAAAATGGGGTGGGATATCCTGCTTGGGCCGGGGCATCTGTAGAAATTCACAACGCCCCAATGCGCAGACTGAGAGCCGCCTCGGATTATGTCATCTATCAAAGCAAGTTCTGTGAGCTCTCAGCTGACCATTTTCTCGGCTCCTCTGATGTTCCCTCAGAGATCCTGCTCAACCCCGTCGATCTGGCGCGATTCAGCCCCTCCAACTTGCCAACCCCACAAAAGCCCCTTCGCCTGCTTGCGATGGGAACCCAAAATTACGCTGCCAGAGTCAAAAACGTCATCGATTCCCTTTCAGAATTGCGGCGAGGAGGGATTGAGGCCTCACTAACCATCGCTGGGCGCCTGCTTTGGAAGGAGGCGGAATCTGACGTTGCAAGTCATGCGGCTGGGCTTGGAATGAATGACTTCGTGTTTCGGGTCGGTGAGTTCAC
>JBGTLQ010000243.1:0-6105 GCA_041744075.1 Terrimicrobiaceae bacterium | reverse complement strand
GATCCTTCCAAGATCCTGACGCTCGAGGAAATCCGGGACGATCATGGTGGACGCGAACCGGACTTTTTTGAACTGCTTCAGGCCGGGATCAGCGTCGGTTCCCTGACCCGCTATGCGGACGTGAAACCCGGCGTCAGTTTACCCAATGGAGAGGGCGGAGCATCCACGCGAGGTGATCGCAAGCAGCCTGCGCAGAAGCTGTATCACAGAGATAGATCGATCACTCTCCATGTCCTGAGCATTGGCGCGGCCATCATCGATCAGTATGATGAGAATCATCATGTCACACGCATCAAAGTCGGGCCGCCGACCCCGGGCTTGCCGGGCATTATTGCTTATGGCATGGAGGATTTTCCGCTTATTTCCAAGATCATTCATACAGGCTACAGGGATCCCGAGGCACCCGCGAACGAACGAATCAAGGGGTGGATCCGCTTCGAGGTGTGGAATCCACACGCTCCGGCAGCCGCGGGTGGACCCCTCCCGGCAGAATTCCGTATTGTGCCGGTGCGAGGGAGGGCTTACTTCGGGCGCGGAGGGCCGAAGCCGGATCCGAACGTTGTGGAAGAAGATCTGGAGAACTCGGCATCCGAAGTTAAATTCTTTTCCACATTGGACGTTCGCGAGCCTGTGCTTCTGACACCTGACAATAGCACATCCGGACGCGCGGAAGACTACGGCCCGCAGAACAACTGGATTGGTATCCGGATCTGCCATAGCACGAACGCCCCTACTAGTTACAGTCCTCACGTCATTTATCGGGAACCTGTGACATTTGCCATGGAGTATCGATATGGCACCGGGAATTGGATTCGTTACCACGAAATGGAGAGCATCCAAGCACCCGGCCAGACTGCTGGAAGCTTCAACGGCTCCGGACCAAGGACTCAGGAAGGAGGCATCTATCTGCAACGGCTGGATCCCCGAACCAATCGATTTGGGGCCATGTTGTCGAACAACAACCGGAGTAATTTCGGCAACATCGCTCATTTTGATGCCTCCGGCTCGTTCAATCAATTCTGGTGCCCGCCGGTTCGGCAAAGCGATTATGACATCCGGTTTAGAGACCATAAAGATAATGGGGATTTAAATCATGAGACCAATGCCCACTTTGGTGCGCTATCCCGCAATAGAGTCGTGTCGGGCGGGCCACGGTTACACTACTTGGATGTCGACGGAGTCAATCGGGGGGCAGTCGCCCACTATGGGATTAGAAACAGCACAGAGGCCGACAATCAAGGAAGCCCTCAACCCACAAATGATGGATTTCCTCTCTCTGTCGGAAACATGAACAGTCGACCAATTATATTGAATCGCCCCTTTCGCTCTGTGGCTGAGCTGGGCTACGCATTTCGGGATGTGCCATGGAAAGAGATCGATTTCTTCACCCCGGAGAGCGGGGACGGAGCCTTGCTTGACCTTTTTACCTTATCAAGTGAGGAACCAGTGATCGCCGGCCGGGTGAGCGCGAACAGCCGCAACCCGGAGGTATGGGCGGCCTTGTTTGCCGGTGCCACCACGGACGGTAATGCGCGCATGACGACGGAAGAAGCGGAAACTCTTGGCCGTCATCTGACTGCGGCGCTGACGCCCAATCCTGATGACCCTTCTGGTCCACATCGCGGGCCCGTAGCCAACAAAGCGAGTCTTCTGCAGCGAATCCATCAACCCATATCCGGAGTGCCGCACTTCGTTGAGCTAAACAACAAGCCGCTCGAGAGGATCAAACGGCAGCGCGAAGCCCCCGTGCGGGCGATTGCAGAAGCGGCAGACAGCAGAACGTGGAATCTTCTCATTGATGTGGTCGCCCAGGCCGGTCGGTATCCATCCCGGGTCAACAATGCATCGCCTGACGCTCTGGCACGATTTGTCGTCGAAGGTGAACGCAGGTTTTGGGTGCACATCGCACTGGATCGTGTGACCGGCGACATCGTCGATTCGCAAATCGAAATGATTTCTTACTAATCAATCCACTTATGAATCTGAAATATCTCCCCATTTTGTTGGCGCTAGCCGTTGGCAACCCAATCTTGCTGTGGGCTCAGAAGGAAGTTAAACCTCCGGGCGTTGGCCAAACTCCGGACCTTGCCAGTTGGACGATCCAAATCACCCGGCCCTCAACGTCGAACCCCACGGAGGATGAGGCACCCAATATTGTAGAAGTCCGGATCACCAAATCCAAGACCATCCAAAGGCGCATCTACGTGAGAGACGATGGTGAGAAAATTGAGGCATGGGCGGTTGGCATCTACGAGGTCATGCGCCATCCCACTTCGAATAACTGCGTCGGCCATACCAAAGAGGGAATTGATTGGGCACCTGGAGAAACCATCGACTTTCCGGAGCTGGCTTGGTTTAAACCTCAACACTTCGCGGGTGAGGATACTTATGACGGCAAACCCGTGTTTGTCTTTCTCGCGAGTGCCGACAACCTTGCCGGGCACGAACAGGACCCACGATGGGGAAAAACCGCCCGGCTCCTTCTGGACGCTGGGACGAAGTTGCCCGTGCTCTACTATGATGGTTCAGAGACCCACACTTACACTTTCGGAGAACCGCCTGCGGCGCCTTTGAGTATGCCTGCGGAATTCCGCCAGGAACTGAACCGGCACCGGCAGGCCATGTTTGCCCCCTTGCGCTATCAGGCCATCCGATAGCTGAACCAGATGAGCGGTCGTTTGATTTACCCACGACCGATGGATCGGCAAGCGGACCGGTGTCTGCTTTGCGCAAGTCACTCCCCTTCCCTGCGCCGTATATCGCTCAAGGCAAAGCGCAATGTTAAACTTTATGACCCTTCGCATGATACAACTCCTCCTTGGTTTTTCTCTCTGCCTTGCCACCATCCAACTTTGCGCCGCCGCCCCGGCACCGCTCATCGGCCATTGGACGATGGAAGAAGCCCCGGATGGACGAATCGTGGATCTCGGTCCAGGCAAGCTCGCAGGCACGGCAAAAGGGATTGAGAAAATAACCGGACCAACCGGAATGGCAGGAGTCGCACTCTCACCGAATTCGCGATTGCAGGTCCCCAACAAAGAACATCTCGGACGCACCCTTGCCAACTTCACCCTGACTGCCTGGGTGCGTCTGGAGCAATATCCAAAAGGCGAAGGCGCCGGCATCGTGGCCAAACGTTCGATGAATGTGGGCGCTCCGTTTGTTCTCTCCATCGGACGTGACGGACGTCTCGGCTTCGAGGGCGACACGGGAGCCGGTTGGACCAATCTTTTCGGTGGAAAGCAGGTGCCGCTCAACGAATGGGTGCATGTTGCAGTCAGCTATCAGGCAGGTGGCAAGGTGCGCTTTTTTATCAATGGAAAACAGGTGCTGGACGGCAAAGCACCGCGCCCCCTCGCCGCGAATGATCAGCCCCTCGTGTTCGGGCGCGATGCGGTGCGCGGTCCTTTGACGGGTGGCCTCGGCGATGTGAAACTCTATGCTGCGGCGCTTGATGAAGCCGCAATCGCAGCCGACAGGGTCGGCAGACTGGCGACACGGCCTGCGGGCAGAGACGACTTTCCTCAGCCAACCCATGTTGTCAAAGCCAGCCTTGGGCGTTGGGATCTGCCGCGGGCCTTCACCGATGGTCACGGCGCGGTTCTGCAAGTGCCCGAACGCCGCCCCGGCCCCGACGCGGTTGACTGGCCCCAGTTCACGTGGAACGGCAATCCCATTTTTCAAAGCGAGGCGTCCCAAGCGCTTGAGGCTCCTTTGCGCGAGAAGGGTCGGGAACGGCCGCTGTTCCGCCAAGCCGATGACGAAACGATCCAACCGGGCAACCTTTGGTTTCGTCCTGTGCAGTGGCTCTGGGGGCAGCGGTATGTTTATACCACCGATCGCACCGCGCGTTCCTGGCACAACGATTACCAGATTTTCGTCTTCCCCATTTTGATCAAGAGCGAGGCTCAGCAAGCCGTGCGCGATGTGGTGCTTTCATACGGCGGTCAGAAAATCTACGAAAATGCCGGGCCGTTAAACTCACTCACGTTGCTGCTGCCACAGAGCGAGCCGGGGAAACCTTACGAGCTTTCGGTGTCAGGACGCGGACCGGTGAAGTTTCAAGCAGGCCTTGAGCCGGTGAAACCGGGCGATGCGCGGGATGTGTTGCACCCGGTAAATATCACGCTGCCCGGCGAAGGGCCCGTGATTCAGGTCAAAAATCTTCCGCGTCCCGAGACCTTTGCCAATCAGGATGCATGGAACTCCGATCTGCGTCGGATGGAAGGGCTGCGCTCGACGCTTGATGTGACGGATGTGCTGCCACAGCGCCGAAGCGAATTAAAATCCGATCCGGCAGGAGCTGCGCTTGTGGCCCATTACGGAATGGAGCGTGATCCCGCCGATTCTGATCAATTGCCCGATCTTTCTCCCGCCAATCGTCACGGTGAGTTGCACGACGGCGCGATCTATTCTTCAGTCGGCAAGCGCGATAATGCGCTGCTGCTTCCGGGTGGTAAAGCCTACGCCTCAGTCAAATCGCCGGTGTTCGACAAGCTGACAAAAGAGATGACATTCACCGCCTGGGTACGGCTCGACGAATTCCCTCGTCGCGACACCACGGCCCACATCCTTACCAAACGCCCGGCACCTCATTTGCCAACGCCGTGGTCGCTGCATGTCGAACATAACGGCCGACTCGGCTTTTCCGGTTACGACGGCAAATGGCATCATCTGCAGGGTTCGGAAAAGCGGAGGCTTAACATCGGCGAGTGGCATCATGTGGCACTCACTTTTCAAAGCGGCGGCAAGGTGGCGCTCTACCTTGATGGCGAGCGGATCGGGGCAAAGTCCATGGCGAAACCTTGGGAGCCCAACAACGAAGCGGTCCGGTTTGGCTACGAAGAGAGCGCCAGCTTTCAAGGCGGCGGCCGCAGCGCGCTCACGGGGCTGCTCGATGAGGTGCGTCTTTATTCCACAGAACTGACCCCGGAGCAGGTCGCTTCGGATCAAGCAGGCACATTGGCGCTGCGTTTGCCAGAAGCATCAGCGGCGGTGAAAGTCGCGGATCGGCAGCCCGCCCCTGCGGAAACTCCCGCGCCGCGTTGGGATGCGGCGCTCGGAATTAGTGTGCCGCGCTCGCCGGTGTTGATTCATGCGGTGAGTCTGCCGCACGGAATGAGCGGCGGTTTCTTTTACAAGAGCGAGCATATCCCTGACAAGCTCCATACCGGCGGGGGCACCTTTCCCGGCGGTGTGGAGGGTTATGCTGAGTATCTCGCCGACACGGGTTACGATCTCGTGTTCGAGTCAGTGGCTGCCAACGCGTTGAACAATCCCGCATCCGTCCACTCGCATGACCGCCTGGCGCAGGAGCTTGAGGCACGCGGCGTGCGCTTCGGTCTTGTGCCGGACAATGATTGGAAACGTCCGTTCATGGGACATCCCAACCTTGGATTTTTTGCACACAATCTTCCCGATTTTCATCTACCCATTGTGCGCGACCTGCAACTGGCTGCCCAGCAGATGCGGCGTTATCCGGGCTTTGCCGGCTTCTCCATCGGAGCCGACAACGCCGGTTACGTTCCATTCTGGGCATGGGCACCGCCAATCCCCAACCGGCCGTGGGGAGAAGCCTATCTTGCCTGGACCGGGGGCGAGACCTCACGTCCTTTGGCACTTTCGCTCGGCGGGCAATCCACAGCGAAAGATTTCATCGAGCATGTGAATGCCTATGGTGCCACCTATCATGCCTACGGCTCTTTCGCGGATGCGGTGCAGGCGGTCGACCCCGCTTTGCTCACTACGACGGGCTCGTTCGGTTCCTCGCCAGGCGTGGGCGGGCGCGGCGGCTGGGACTGGGCGAGCATCCCCGGACGCGAACTCTTCGCGCATCTTCCGGTGCAACAGGTCTATGATTGGGACGAGACACGCGTTTCAAAGCCACTGCACAACATGGCGCTCGCCGACCGGTTGCGTTCCTATGATCCGGACAAACCCGTCTGGTCCATCGTGGACGACTTTTTCTTCAAGCACGAGCGGCAGGCGCGGCTGCGCAGTTATGTCCTGACACTCACCCGGGGTGTGTGTGGCATTGGCACCAACTGGATGGCGCACCCCTCCGGCAAACACGCCCGCCCGCAGATCGTGGAGGATCAGAAAGCC
>JBGTLQ010000242.1:0-18748 GCA_041744075.1 Terrimicrobiaceae bacterium | reverse complement strand
AAAACGCCCGCTCGCGGTGTTCGCTTTGTTTTCCGGCATAAAACTGCGACACCGGACGATGGTAGCCCATCACCCGTGTCCAGACCTCGCAACGTTGACGTTCATGTTCTTCGAGTTCGATTATTTGTTTCATAAGGAGTGCTAAGCTGCCGCCTTCTGCTTTTCGGCGAGGCATGCTTCATCGCATAGCGGGCAGAAGGGATGCTCGCCGGCCAGATAGCCATGCACGGGACAGATCGAAAAGGTTGGTGTGACCGTGAGATAAGGAATCCGAAAGCGGGTGAGTGTCCGCCGTACGAGTTCCCGGCAGGCGGCAGCACTGGAGATTCGTTCTGGCATGTAGAGATGAAAGACGGTCCCTCCCGTGTATTTTCGTTGGAGGTCCTCCTGATTCATCAAGGCCTCAAAGGGATCGTTGGTGAAACCTACCGGGAGTTGGGAAGAGTTGGTGTAATAGGGGGCATCGCTGGTGCCAGCTTGCAAAATCCCGGGAAAGCGCTGCCGATCCGTTCTGGCAAATCGGTAGGTGGCCCCTTCGGCGGGAGAAGCTTCCAAATTATAAAGGTGGCCAGTCTCTTCTTGAAATCCAACCATCCGAAGCCGCATGTGATCGAGCAGTCGAATCGCAAATTCTTTTCCCCATGGGGTGGTGATGTTTTCGTGGTCTCCGGTAAAATTGCGAATGCACTCATTGAGGCCATTCACTCCGATCGTGGAAAAATGATTTCTTAGCGTTCCCAAATAACGCCGGGTGTAAGGAAAAAGTCCGGCCGCCATGCGTTCGTCAATCACCTTGCGTTTGATTTCGAGACTGTCTCTGGCCATCTCCAGGAGCAGATCCAATGCATGCCACAGAGCCTTTTCCGCCCCGCGGTACAAATACCCAAGACGCGCGAAGTTGATGGTCACAACTCCCAAAGAACCAGTTTGTTCAGCTGACCCAAAAAGTCCGTTTCCCCGTTTCATCAACTCCCGTAAATCGAGTTGCAAGCGGCAGCACATGGATCGGACCATGTGAGGTTGCAGGTCCGAGCTCAAAAAATTCTGAAAATACGGCAGCCCATACTTGGCAGTCATTTCAAAGAGCCGATCCGCGTTTTTGTCCTCCCAAGGAAAATCATCAGTGATGTTGTAAGTTGGAATAGGAAACGTAAAAACACGCTCTCGTGCATCGCCGGCCATCATGACTTCCAGAAAGGCTTGATTCAGCATGTTCATTTCCAGCTGAAGGTCCCCATAAACAAAAGGCATGGTCTCCTCCCCAACGACAGGATGCACCTCTCTCAAGTCGGCTGGGCAGGTCCAATCAAAGGTGAGGTTGGTGAAAGGCGTCTGAGTTCCCCAGCGCGAAGGCACGTTCAGATTAAAAACAAATTCCTCCATGCATTGACGCACCTCGGCGTAGGATAGCTCCTCTCGCCGCAGATAGGGAGCCAGGTAGGTGTCAAACGAACTAAAAGCCTGGGCACCAGCCCACTCATTCTGCAAGGTGCCAAGAAAATTGACCATTTGGCCGAGAGCCGTTCTTAAGCGGCGGGGAGGTCGCGATTCCACTTTGTTGGCCACTCCGTTGAACCCCTCGGCAAGTAACATCCGCAAGGACCAACCCGCACAGTAACCAGAAAGCATGTCCAAGTCATGAATATGCAGATCCCCCTCGCGATGGGCCTGTCCAATGAGCGGAGGATACACCTGACCCAGCCAATAGTTTGCCGTCACTTTTCCGGCCACGCTAAGGATCATTCCCCCCAAAGAAAAACCCTGATTCGCATTGGCTTGAACCCGCCAGTCGGTTTTTCCCACATATTCCTCAATGGTCGAAATGGCATCCACCATCGCAGCGCTGCGGTCACGGTTCACATTTTTATTCTCTCGCCACGCAATCGCCAAACGCAATGATCCCAAAAATCCCCGCTCCGCCAATACTTCATCAAACACATCCTGCAACTCTTGCGTCGTCACAATCCGCAGGTCATGACCGACCGCTAATTTCTGAAGCAGCAATTCCGCAAGATCGTCAGAACCGATGGACGTTCGCTCATGCCCCAACGGAGCAGCATCCCAAACCGCCCTCAACTTTGCCCTATTCTGCTCCGACCCCCCATATTCGCCGCTTTCCAAACCAACCCGCTGGAACGATTTGCCAATCTTTTCGGCATCAAAGGGCTCAATCGAGCCGTCGCGTTTCCTCACACAGACCGGCAAACTTCTTGGAACATCCAAAAGCCATGATTGAAGAGAGGGGCCGTTCATACATTAGTATTTTTAATGATGTAACAATCTTCATGTCAACTATAAGTTGATATATTTTCATCAGGAACCACTACCCCTTGTGGTTTGCCGGGAAATCCCCGCCCTTTCGTAGAGCCAAAATCACCGGGACCATGAGGAACGGCCAGATTGCCGAAACAAGGTATGCGGCTTTTAGCCCGAGGGCTTGAGGTGCCAAGGCCTCACCAAAAATCGCGGTGGCCCAAGCAGGTGACGTGTTCCCGACGGAGTCGGCAATCACGCCGACAAGCCATGGCATCACCGCCGCCCCACTGTCGCCTGCGGCTGCAAGAAGGGCAAACAGCGAGGCGCCAGCAAGTGGAAAACGTGCGGCTGAGAGTGAGATACTCCCCGGCCAAAGCATGCTCACAAAAAATCCGGAAAGCCCGGTGGCCAGCAGGGCAAGCACAGGAGAGGGCAGAAGGGCCATGGCCAGACAAGTTACTCCCGAGAGAACCGCGCTAATACTCATCACTTTCGTCAGATTCGCGTGTTCCCCTTTCCAGCCAAACCACAACCGCCCCACAATCATCCCCACTCCAAATAAAACAAAGCCCACAAGGTCGGCGGTGACTTTGGAGAAGCCGAGAGCCGTCTCCACATATGCAGAGGTCCACTGCGCGACTGTCACCTCCGAGGCCCCGGCAAGAACCATCGCCAGGAGCAGCAGATACAGCGGACGCCCGACGACCAGTGATCTCAGTGTCTGCCTGCGTTCGGGATCCGCCAAGGGAGGCAAATCCACCAGAAAAAAGGCAGCCGTGTTGGCCAAGGGAATGACGCTCCATGCAATCAAAATCCATGGCCACGCCTGAACGCCAAATCCAAAAAGTGCGATGCCGGTCACCACAATCACCACCACTTTTCCAATGGGGTAAAACGCATGCAGAAACGCCATGGCACTGCTTTTGTTCTCGGAGGGCAAGGCATTGACAATGGGGCTGAGCAAAACCTCCAACAGCCCGCAACCCACAGAAAAAACCATCGTGCCAACGAGCAAACCTGTGAAAGGATCCGCAAAATGGAAGGGGGCAATCGCAAAAACCCAAAGCCCAACTGCGGAAAGCGCATTCGCAGCCACGATCAAAGGACGCGGAGGAACCCGGTCCGCCACCGCGGTACACACGAGGTCCACAACCAACTGGGTGGCGAAATTCACAAGCACCAACCGCCCCACTTGCTCAAAAGTCAGACCAAATTGGTCACGCAGCGGAATAAAAAGCAGCGGGGTGATGTTGATCACCATCGCTTGGACAAACATGCCCAGGTAGCAACACCAAACCACCCGGCGCATGGCAGGACTCAGCATGAGAAAGAGGCAAGCATGGGGCGGGGTTGCAATTCTGCGGAGGCCGTTGCTAACCGCACTACGGCACGACTCCGCGTGTGCTCAGTGCTGGAAAATTATTGCGAGCAGCCCTCAGCAGGCACGGTGGCCGGGCAGGTCCCTTTGGAGCAGCAGGCCTTTCCACAGCATTTTCCATTGGGAGGACAGCATTTGGATTTTGCGCAGCAACCTCCTCCAGAGATTGTCGCACAACCGGAAAACGCACAAACGATAATAGCCGCAGCAAGAGGAAGGATCCTTTTCATAATGACCAAGGTATAATCCCAGAAAGTGACGGTCTGCAAGGAGGATTGTTTCATCGCGCGTCGTGGGCTGCTGCAGCAAGGGGTGCCACAAAATCTTCCACCCGCTGACCCAGACCGGCAAGACCTTTGCTCTCCGCAATATGTCGAACGATGGCACTGCCAACAACCACTGCGTCGGCATGACACGCCACCTCCGCCGATTGCTCAGGTGTCGAAATCCCAAACCCCACGGCAATAGGGAGCGAGGTGAACGTTCGCAGCATGGCAACTTGGGAGGCGATTGATGTGGAGAGGCTGGTTTGTTCGCCGGTGACTCCTTCCCGCGAGACGTAGTAAATAAAACCCCGGGCCGTTTCACAAATTCCTGTCATTCGTTCGGTTGGCGTCGTTGGAGCGACCAGTCTGATCGGATCCAACCCACCTGACCAGAGCATCCCCGCATTGGCAGCGGCCTCCTCCGGCGGCATATCAAGAACAAGCAATCCATCCGCACCCGCTGCAGCAGCATCCTGAATGAAGGTTTCAAATCCAAAGGCAAAGATCGGATTCAGGTAGGTAAAAAGCACAATCGGCGTGGAGGAGGTTTTTCGAAACTCTCTCACCAGCTCAAGCACACCTCGCACGGTCATCCCCGCAGCCAAAGCCCGGCCCGAGGCGGCTTGAATGGTGGGCCCGTCTGCCAGGGGATCAGAAAAGGGAATCCCAAGCTCAATCAGATCAGTCCCCGCGCGGTCAAGGGCAGCCAAAATTTCCGGCATGGCCGCAGGGGAAGGGTCACCCGCCGTGACATAGGCGATAAAGCCGGATTTCCCTTGCGAGGCAAGATTCTTAAACGTTTTTGCAATGCGATCAGACACCTGCCAAAATTGAACATTCCCACGCCCGGAGTCCATCTTTTCCAGACGTCCAGAAGAAATGCCTCCCTTGTGTCAGCACCAAAAAAGCATTTGGCAATCTTTATCCTGACTTCTAGAATCGGGAATGAAGTTATCGAAACGTGGGGAGTACGGATTGCGTAGCATGATCGATCTCGCCATGGCCCATGAAGCGGGGCGTCCCCTCATTCGACTTGTGGAAATTATTGAAAAAGAAAACATCCCCACCGCCTTCCTCGAGCAAATTTTTATGCAACTCCGCGAGGCGGGATTCGTCGAAGCCAAACGCGGAAAAAATGGCGGCTACTTTCTGGCCAAACCTGCCGACACGATCTCAATCGGGCAAATCATCCGCCTCATCGACGGCCCCCTCGCACCCATTGGATGCGTGAGCCAGACCAGCTACGAGCGCTGCACGTGCCCCGACGAGGAAAACTGCGGGCTCAGGACTCTGATGCTGGATGTCCGTAACTCGATCGCAGGTATCCTTGATCAATACACGCTCTCCCAGGTTGTCGAGGCCACGATTAAGAAACTCCGCAAAAACGGACTTCCCAATCCCTACGCGTCAGGGACCGCGGACTCCGCAGAGTTGGTTGGTTCTGATTATCAGATTTAAAAAGGGCAGGAACTGGCATTTCATCCCATCACCCTCTCATTTTTGTTCCGCACAAAATCCTTTCCTCACTGAGAGTAACAGCCTAAACTTTTCAGGCTTAGTTTTTATGTCTATCGACCCAGTAAACTACGAATATCAAATGACCGACTTTGAACAATTGGAAGCTGCGCTTTGGAAGCAGTTCGCATCACCCGATGCGAACGGCCTTGATATCATCCTGCCCATCACAGAACTCTCAGCGGAGTCCTCGACGTTGATTTTGGGATACGGGGGCAAGGAGAAATCCACGCGAGAGACCATGATTCCTTACTTTCACGTCTGCGGGGAAAATCCAGGCAAGGATCCCCTTCGGGCCCTCATCATTGGGGGCTGGCTGGGAAGTGAGCGACTTTCGGTTTATTCCACAGCAAGCATGTTGGGAGCCAT
The DNA here is from genome assembly GCA_041744075.1 of Terrimicrobiaceae bacterium. Lineage (GTDB taxonomy): Bacteria > Verrucomicrobiota > Verrucomicrobiia > Chthoniobacterales > Terrimicrobiaceae > JAJTZA01. Next base: position 12,964 of record JBGTLQ010000242.1, on the reverse strand, counting down.
TCAAAACCGCCTGCGTATTGTCGCCGGCATGGAAGTGACTTCCTACCCTGCGTTGAACGTGGAAGCCATTCGATCAGGGGAGGCTTTGACCTCTGATCAACAATCGCATGGTCTGCAATTTTGGAAGGATTCCCAATTTCAGCACGTCCAAGTGTTGGAGTGGGAACTGCAACGCACGACTTACCACCTGATTGTGGTTTTGCGTGAGAACGCTGCCAGCTCTGGTTTCCATGTGACTCTCTGGCCAGGTGGAGATGGAGCCGAAACCGTGTTGACCGATTCCCTTCGCAGACTGCAAACGCACGCAGGTGATGACCTCTTGAAGTGGACGGTCAATCCGCCATCTTCTCAAATCGCACGGGCTTTGACTCCCCTACCGTCTGAGAACCAACCGACCGAGGTCGTCGTCGAAATCCCCACTTCCGGCGATGCCAAGCAGGCCAAGGAACAAACCCTCGGCCTCGTGCTCACGCTCCTTCATGCCGCCCGTCAAGGCCGCATGGAAGGGCTGCTATAAGATCGCAAGTCTTCCCAAACCGTTAAGGCGTTATCGTGCCCAAGCACGTGGCCCGGCGGTCAATTTCAGTTGACTTTATTGTGTGTCGAAGTTTTCTTGCCTTCAGTGTTTCACCGCTTTGGCTTAATTTTAACGATTCTGTCTGTGTTCGCCTTGGGTGGCGGACATTGGGCGGTTTTTCAAGGCATTGCGTGGACAGGGATGCTGATGAAATTTTCACAGGAAACGTCAATCGTTACAGCCGTTCAAAAAACCTTCAGCGGAGAGGCCCCATGCGGGATGTGCAAAACGATTGCCGAGAAACGCTCGGAGGAAAACAACTCCCCCGTGACAATCAGCCAACATAAATTGGGAGATATCTTTTTGGTGGGATTTGATGATTTGCTTCCCAAAAGATCGTGGAAGGAGTTTTCCTATCCTCTCCCTGTCGGTGCTCCGATGACCGCAGGATTTCCTGCCCCCCCCTCGCCAGTTCCCATATTGTCTCAGGCTGTCGCCTGATTTTCTAACGCAGGTCTCTCGCCTGCCGAGTTTGCAGACCATGTTGCCCCAGGAATACCTGTGGGACGATTCAACTGGAATAGCTCGACTGCTTGTTCCAACGACGCTCATAGCCGTCCTTTCATGGAGCAAAAACCACACTACCCAAAATCTGTCACTTATGAAATTTTTAATCTCTCTTCCTCTTATGATCTCAGCAAGCCTGATGGCATGCCTTTCTTCCGTCTCGGCGCATGTCAGTGTCGGTGGAGATCGCACATTCAACTTAGGCGGCCCCATTGATGGAGCCACATTTATCAACGACGTTCGAACAGTCTCAAGCGGCTTCGGCTGGGCCGACGGCACCGATGACAACTGGGGTGACTCCCATCGCTTGACAGCCTTCAAGTTCACGCTGGCCACGATCCAGACGGTCACCATCAGCGTCGCACGGCGAGATTTTGTCGGCCAAACCGGCGCGAATTTATCGTTGCTCCCCGGCTTCTCCCTCTACCAAACACCACTCTGGTTGAATTCAACCCATGATACCGGACCGGCCACACGGTCCTATCTGACCGGTCTTTTTGGAACAACAGCAACCGGCGAAATCTTCGCTGACGATAATTCGAATGGGATTTGGAATGTGGGTGAGACATTCACCGATGCAAACGGCAATGGGGTCTATGATGGACCGGGCATTGATGGTTCTGGGAAAAAAGGAGCTTTTCGTGCCTTGGACCGATGGAAGGTTTACCACGATTCCGTCGGTGGTGCCGAGATGGACTTCAACAGCATCATTGGACACGCAGCTGACGGCATCTCGGCAAATTATGGCAGTGCCAATGGCATCAACGGGGATGGGGTGGCCGATGGTTTTGTGACGGCCACCTTCGAACTCGCGGCGGGGGACTACTATCTCTTTGTGGGGGGAGCAAACTATGACGCGCAGCTAACAGAAGCCCCTGTGTTTGGAGTTAATGGAAATGCCTTCCCTACTTATGGGATTGAAGTGACGGTCTCTTCGGTGCCTGAGCCATCCACCACAGCATTTCTGGCCCTCGGATTGGGCGGACTCGCCTTCGCCCGCCGCAAACGGAGCTAAAATTCTGTCTTTTCCAGCACCCGGACCTTCCGAATGGCGGGAGGGCCGGAGAACGGAAAAATAAATTGATGATATTAATTATGAGAGAGCTTGCATCTGGATCTGCTGTTCCAACCAGGGGGCATGGGCGTCTCGCCCGTGAGGTTTTCTTAAACGGGCGGGACGCCCGTTCCCCCTGCCTAAGCCATCTTCCACACCACGGAACCTTACCATGACAAAGCAGAAACATCACACAGCCTTCACCCTGGTGGAACTGATGGTGGTCCTGGCCATCTTGGGAATTCTTTCCGTTGCTGGAGCCGTCGCTGCCAAGGTCGGAACAGAGCGGGCCAATGCGATCCGCTGTCTGAGTTCCATGCGGGATGTTGGCACGGCAATGCAACTCTACATTGGCGAAAACAATGGTCGGATGCCGGATACCAGTCACTCGCGTGATGAAGATGGCAACTCGCTTTCTTGGACTAAAACCCTGGCTTCCTATTTGACTGGCGATTTTCTCAGCCGGTGCCCGGCGAGCAAATCGCCTTCCGCGGTCACTTACGGTTGGAATGATTTGTTAACCGATGTTAATGGCATCGGAATTTCCATCACACAAATCCGCAAGCCAAGCACGACGCTGGTGCTTGCCGAGGTGGCTGATTCCTACCCCTCCGAACATTTCCATTTTTCCAGTGCCCGCACGCGGGTCACGTTTAATCAATTCAAAGCCTCGGTGGCAGTCGAAATCCATGCCCATGGCGCGAACTATCTGTTTGCCGATGGACATGCGGAAAACCTTTCATCCTCGGATATCAGAAACCGCCTTAATGCCGCCAACACCACGTTCCTTAAACCATGAAAATTATTCTTCCTACCATGATTCTGCTGCTCGGGGCCTTGAGCGCCTTTGCCCATGACCACATTGAAACACGCCGGGATCAGGACGATCCCAACACATTGTCAGTGTTTGGAGACTTCACCCAAATCGCCACATATTTTCCCCTGGGTGAAGCACCAAGCCTCGCATTACTGAATCTTCCTGGTGGTGCCTACACAAGCGAGCTGACTTTCAGTGCCTTTGACAACACCTCACCTCCTCCAAGCGGGGCGCTGGTGCGTGTGGAAGTTTTATCCGTGGTGGGACCCGAAGGCGGAAACCTTTCTTATTGGGAACAAGGAGCCACGGAGCCCACATGGACGCGGGCTGTCGGGTGGTCATCCTCGGAAACCGATCAGCCCAAATTTTATGCCAGCGAAGATGAGTCCGGCTATGGACACGTCCACGGACGGGCATTCACCATGGATCGGGCCGGCGTTTATGAGGTAACGTTCCAAGTTGTCGATGAACTTGGGCACTACACCCCCAGCGTGCCTGTTGTGGTTCAATTTACAGCAATAAATCCTCCACAACTCTCTGTGACAACTGAGGGACCAAGTCTCACGCTCAGCTTCTCCAGCCGCCAAGACCTCGTCTACGACCTGCAAAGATCAACCACCCTGGACACCTATGATTGGACAACGATTGACACCTTGGATGGTGACGGCGGAGATCTAAATTTTTCAGACTTCTTGGAAGGCCGGCCGAAAGTGTTCTATCGGCTGGTGGAATACCAATAAGCAGTCAGATCCGAAAAAGCGCGGCGGTGGATTCCCAATCCAAGCAGGCATCGGTGACCGATACCCCATATTTCAATTGGGAAGGATCCGTGGCAGTCGGTTGGCTGCCATGATGGATATTGCTTTCCAACATCGCCCCAATGATTTCACGACGTCCTTCGGCTCGCTGGGACAGAATGCTTTTCCAAACCTCGGGTTGTTTGAGCGGGTCTTTGCCGGAATTGGCATGACTGCAATCAATCATAAGAGAAGGATGAAGCCCTGCTTTCGAAAGGGTGGCGCAGGCCTCTGCCACATGGGCTGGAGAATAGTTCGGGCCATTGCGTCCGCCACGGAGGACCACATGGTTATCTGGGTTTCCCGTGGTTTTGATCACGCTGGTTGAGCCGTCTTGATCGATCCCAAGAAAACTGTGGGCCGAGCGGGCACTCTTCATCGCGTCAATTGCCACCTGCACGCCGCCGTCAGTCCCATTCTTGAAGCCCACAGGCATGGAAAGCCCGCTGGCCATTTCTCGGTGGGTTTGGGATTCAGTTGTTCGTGCCCCAATGGCCGCCCATGAGATCAGGTCTGCAAGGTATTGGGGAATAATCGGGTCAAGAAATTCCGTGGCCGTGGGCAGCCCCATCGCGGCTAATTCAAGAAGGAGTTCACGGGCCAAACCAACCCCATAGGCCAGGTCGCACGATTCGTCCATGCGAGGATCATTGATCAATCCTTTCCAACCAACGGTCGTGCGTGGTTTTTCAAAATATACGCGCATCACCACAAAATAGCGGTCAGAAACTTCTGTGGCCAAATCCGCAAGTCGTTTGGCGTAATCGAGGGCCGCCGAGGGGTCATGGATCGAGCAGGGGCCGACCACAACGAGCAGCCGGTCATCCTCCCCGCTCAGAATGGCACGCGCCTGACGACGACCGGATTGCACCGTCTCCACCTCACAATTTCCAGCAGGGTGTTGTTCTTTGATCTGTGCCGGGGTGATCAGGCGTGTCACGCCACGCACGCGCAGGTTTTCCAGCGGAACCGCGCTGCCAGCGCCTGCCAGAGGCACAGAAGTTGTTAATGATGTCATAGGTATTACAAAAATTTATCGCATGAAGCATCAGGAACCGCAAGCCCTTGGCCAAACAGGGCAAACGCATTAAAATTCCCCCACGGGGCTCGCTTATACAGGGAGCACAGGCGTCCCGCCTGTGAATGGCGCAGGGCGCTTGCGCGCGGGAGTCAGTCTCCAAACGGGCGGGACGCCCGTTCCCCCTGGGCTGAAGCTCGATAACCGAGTGATTTCTAATGCGTTTGCCCTGCTTGGCCAAAAGATGCAACTTGGCCTGACTGGGGGATCCTGTCATTTTGTCCCTTTGAAATCGCGAGTTCTCCATGCCTGTTGCCGATCTGTCCTGCTGATAGGGTTGGTGTTGGCTCCATTGGGTTGCGCTGGTACGGACTCCTTGGTGGACACCCCAGATCCTTCCGCCGCGACCGCCGAGAAACCAGAGGCCCTGACGCCCGGTCACCGGTCAGCCAGTCAGTTGCAACGGACCATCATGGATTTTTCAGACCAATATGTCTCCGCCCTTTGGCTTGCCTTGGATGAGTACATCAACACAGAGACGGACCTGGCCAAACGCACAAATGCCCAAAGATGGAAGGTCATGCTTGGTGCCACCTCAATGACCATCGCCGGGTCGCAGGACCCGCGCATGGGGCTTCTGGACATGGCCGTTTTTATTGCTGCTGGAAAGTGGGCCTTGGACAATCATTGGATACCAGATGTGTTTGGTGAGCAGGCAGCGCCTCTGCGAGCCGTTTACCACGAGATGAATGAGAAGATTTGGGAGGAGGCCGCGAAAGTCCTCACCCCGGCACAAATCTCGGACCTCAACAGCCTGATCACCGCATGGGTCGCAACCGATCCCCCACGCAATCAATTGCTGGATGTGCGTCTTCGAAATTTGGAGGGGGTGGTGCTGAGCGATTTTGCCGAGCAACGGTCGGCCCGAGGGCTGCGGGCCAGTCTCCAACGCCTTTGGGGGAGAGTGGACCAATCGCTCCTCTACGGGGAACGTATGATTTTTTACATGGAACGCGTGCCCCGCATGCTAATCCAACAGTCCGACCTCACCATCGATCGGGTGGCTGAACGATTTCCGATTGCCACCATCAACCCCGACTTCAGTGGTCTCACGGACATGGCAGCTGATCTCCCCCAACACATCACTGATGTTCTTCAAGACCAGGAGGGCATCATCAATCAGTCGCTGCCGGACATCCGAAAATCCTTTGAAAGCGCTGAACGCCTGACCCTCTCTCTTCAACAAACTTTCGATTCCGTAAACTCCCTGGCCACCAAAGTTGAGGAGTTACCATTTGATGGCAATGACTATGCGCAGGCTTGGGAGCAAACCTCCTCCACCCTCACCAAACTCGACAGCCTTATAACCGGCCTAAATCAACTGCTCGATGGAGCCGTCTCTGGAGAACCCCAAGCTGCTCAGTTTGCACAAATGCTGGATACCCGTGCTGAAAGCTTGCTGGACAAAGCGTTTCAGCGTGGTTTGGCCCTGATCGGTGTCTTTTTTGCGGGCGTATTAATCTGCCTGGTGGCGGCAAGGCTGATTTTCCGCAGGAAATAATCCAAGGCATGGGCTGTCCTACAAACCAGCCAATTGTTTCAGGCCTGCTTTGGGCATGGATCCGGTGCGGCGGTTGATTTCTTTGCCATCTCGGGTGACCACAAAGCAGGGAATGCTTCGGACATTGTATTGGCGGGCGAGGCCGGGGTTTTCATCAACATCAATCTCTAGGACGGTGATTTTGCCGCGGTATTCATCGGCAATCTCGCGCACGACGGGCTTCATCGTTTTGCATGGCCCACACCAGTCCGCATAAAAATCCATAAGCACGAGTTTTCCGCTGCTGACAGCAATGGCGGGTTCTTTGACCGGCCCGAATTCTTTCCATGCGGTCCAGCCGATGGCTGAACCGATGACAAGCAGGATTATGACTGTCAGGGTGTTTCCTTTCATCCCCCTAAGATAATCTATTTTTTATCGGTGTCGAGCGAAGCGCGGACCTCGGTTTCAATTTGTTCGTAGAGAGCGGGATCGGCGCGGAGAGCCTCTTTGGCAGCATCGCGGCCTTGGGCAAGCTGCGTGCCCTTGTAGCTAAGCCATGAGCCACGTTTTTCGATGATGTTTTTTTCAAGCGCCAAATCGAGGAGGGAGCCAACGCTGGAAATGCCTTCAGCATACATGATGTCAAACTCGGCTTCGGTGAATGGTGGGGCGACTTTGTTTTTGACCAATTTGATCCGGGTGCGATTGCCAGTGACTGTGCCATCGCTGGTTTTGATGGCCCCGATGCGCCGGATGTCCACACGAACACTGGAATAAAATTTGAGAGCCTTGCCACCGGGGGTGGTTTCGGGGTTTCCAAACATAACCCCAATTTTCTCGCGGATCTGGTTGGTGAAAATGACCACCGTGCGGGCTTTGGAAATGAAGGATGTCAGTTTTCTGAGCGCGTTACTCATCAAGCGAGCTTGGGCACCAACAACCGCATCGCCGATCTCGCCTTCGAGTTCGGATTTGGTCACCAAGGCGGCGACGGAATCGATCACAATGACATCAAGCGCATTGGAGCGAAGAAGGGTTTCGCAGATGCGAAGGGCCTCTTCGCCGGAGTTGGGTTGGGAGACAAGCAGATCATCGAGGTTCACTCCCAATTTGCGGGCGTAAGCGGGGTCGAGGGCATGTTCGACATCGATAAAGCCAGCAAGGCCGCCACGTTTCTGGGCCTGGGCGACCACGGTGAGGGTGAGGGTCGTTTTGCCGGAGCTTTCCGGGCCAAAAATCTCAATCACGCGGCCGCGTGGCAACCCACCAACGCCAAGGGCCCGATCGATAAGAATATTCCCGGTGGGGATGACCTCCACTTCCGATGTCGAATTGTCCCCAAGGCGGCGGATGGCTTCGTTGCCGTAATCCTTGGCGATCTGCTGGATGGCCAGCTCAAGGTTTTTCGCACGCTGGGTGGTGTTTTTGTCTTCTGCGACGGGAGTGGAGTCTTCGGATTTAGCCATGGTTTCCACTGGTTTTACCCCATGCCGTGCCGAAGGCAAGGCGGAGAATTGGAAAAGAAACGGCCGCCCACATCTCCCATCATGCGACGAACGCCGATCAGTTGACTCGCACCGGCCCCGGCGTCTCACCCGAAGGGCTGCCTCCGGCATGCGACGGACGCCTCGGCGAGGCGTTTGCTTCGCTTCGCTCACCGCTGCGCGGCTGCCTTCTGCAGGCTGTCTCCCTTCGGTCGGCTCTACCAACATTTTTCGATACGCTCCGCGCCTGGCGCTAACCTCCCCCAATCGGTAGGGCGCGTTTCGCCGAAACCGCCGGCTTATCGCTTTGGAAATCAAACGGGAGATTCCTGAAAACAGAAACAGGTTCCCTGTTCCTCTACGGGAGAGGTGAGCCGCGTCAAAGACCCACAATCAAACTGCGGGGCTCGGTCATTTCCTCGATGGCATAGCGAAGCCCTTCCCGCCCGAACCCGCTGTCTTTGAGGCCACCGTAGGGCATGTTCTCCACGCGAAAGGTGGGGACCTGATTGATGAGGACGCCGCCAACTTCGAGAGTGTCGAAAGCGTGGAGTGCCCGCGAGATATCACGGGTGAAGACCCCGGCCTGAAGCCCAAAGGCCGAATCGTTGACGCGGGCAAGAGCCTCCTCAAAATTGTCATATCCCTCGATCACAACCAACGGAGCAAAGGCTTCTTCGCACACCACTGCCGTGGAGGCGGGAGCTGAATCGATGATGACAGGATGAAGCACACTGCGACCTTCTTCCCGCAGCGGAGTGAGCAAACGAGCGCCGGCTTGTTCTGCGTCCTTGATCCACTGAACAGTTTTATCCCTCGCGGCGGGATCAATCATCGGGCCAACCACGGTCTTGCGGTCACGGGGGTCACCCACGTGGCAATGAGAAAGCACATGAGAAACAAATTCCGCAATAAAGCGCTCGCGCACAGAATTATGGACAAAAATTCTTTGGACGCTGATGCAGGACTGCCCGGCGTAGCCAAACGCCCCGGAGGCGATCTTTGGAATCGCCAAACCCAGGTCGGTGTCAGGCTCGAGGATCACGGCGGCGTTGCCACCGAGTTCCAATGCGACTTTTTGTTTTTTGGCTTGGGCCTTGAGGTTCCACCCCACGGTGACACCGCCAGTGAAGCTCAACATTTTTACACGATCATCCCCGAGCAGAAAATCCACAGCGTCATGATCAAAAGGAATGGTATTGATCTGACCCGCAGGCAAACCTGCAAAATCCAGAACCTCGGCGAGGAGAAGCGCGGTCAAAGGAGTCTTTAACGCCGGCTTGAGGATCATCGCGTTGCCGCTGGCAATGCAGGGGGCCACTTTGTGAGCCACCAGGTTCAGTGGGAAATTAAAGGGGGTGATTCCGAGAATGACCCCCAATGGGAAACGTTTCACCAGCCCGAAATGACCGGCCCCTTGGGGACTGGCGTCCATGCGGATCGCATGCCCCTCGTCTGAGAGTGTCAGAGCCGCCGCAAACCGAAAAGCAGATGCCGCACGGTCCACCTCGGCCTCGGCAAACGAGATCGGTTTACCGGCTTCTGAGATGATCACATCCACAAAATCTTTTTTGCGGGCCAGCAGGCTGTCCACGATCACAGTCAGTGATTTGGCCCGTTCGTGGGCTGGGATTTTGGACGTGACCTCAAACGCTTTCGCCGCAGAATTCAGCGCCTCCTCCACGGCTTCACGATCCGCGACACAAACCTCGGTCATGGTCTCACCAGTCCATGGATTCACAACCGGCTTCGCCTGACCGGAAGATTTCCACGAGCCCCCGACAAAATATGGTTTCATTTTCTGGTTTTCTTGAGACCGCGTTTGGCCATCAGATCAACCAATCGCTGCCTCTCGGTTTTGAGTTTGATTAAAAAATCTCTCGCATCATTTCCGTAGGCCCTTTGAGCGTATTGCTCCATAAGAAGCCCCCTGCCCTTTTTCGTGTAGCGAAAAATATTAAATTCCACAAAGCTTTGGTCCCGTGGCCAAGTGAGAAAATCGATGATCACATCACCATTTTTTGGGTTTTCAACCATGATGCTTTTGGCATCGGGGTTGTATTCCCTGACCGCCCGGAGGAGCCCTGCGGCTGCTGTTCGAGGCTCGGTCAACTTGGGAAAAGTGCGGATCGAAGTCAGTCGATTCCATGACTTAAGCTCTTCGCCTTCGGGAAGGAATTCCGTGATCGTTTGGGAATCCTCAGACTTGTGGAACGCTTGGATAAACTTAGTTCCATCAAATAAGACCGCGCTTTGGGCCTGGGCTGAGCAGACCAATGCGGACAAACCAAGGATAAGCAAGCCGCTCATGAGAAGCTTGGAACCGCTCCGACTCCTCATATCCTTTCCACTTCCCGTTTTTCCACAAAAATGGGCAGTCCCTCGCGGGTGAAATTTGCCATGAGCTCCTCCGGGTCCAACGCTTCGGGCATCATCACACCCCGCTCAGGAATTTTTCCGGTCACCAACAACTTTGCAGTGAGGGCCGGTGGGATCCCGGTTTGGACCAGGGTGAGCGAATATCCATACCTTTCGTAGGTGTCGCGGTGGCTATCCATCGAATAAACAAAATACTCCACGCGCTTGCGGTCGCGAGTTCCTCGCACCTCGGTGCCCACACAGGAATAACCTTCCACCGTGGCGCCGAGTTGAGCGGGTTTGGGCAAGTGCGCACTCGCCACGCGCACGGGCGAAACCTCAACCCCATCGACCTTCACCTTTTTCCACGTGTCCAAATTCAGTAACTGAAGGGACTTGGAAATATTCACCACCTTTTCAGACAAGCTGTATTTGAAGACCGAATAACGCACGCCCTTCTCCACAAATGGCGGATAAATCCCCAGACTGACACCTTCCTCGTGGGCCACGGCATACGTTTTTTGAAGTCCAATGGGGTCCGGGAAACGCACCCACTCCACCTCGGATTCCAAGGGCTTCCCACTCACGACCCGTCCGTCTTTCACAAAATAGGGAGCCGCTCCCATCTCTTCAAAGAAGGTCTCCGGCGAGAACAGCACCGCAAATCGGTAACCACGAACTTCCGCATTGTCGGCATCAAGGACACGGATGCTGGACGCCGTATCCAAACGGTCCATCGCCCATCGGGCAAACACGTTCACCGCCCCCGGATCCATCCCCATGCACAAAATCCCAGCCAACCCGCGGTCCACATAAGCGTCATGAAATTTTTCAATCTCCGCCTCGAAAGAATTTTTTCCCGCCTTTTTGACGCCCGGTGCTGAATAAATATCAGCCGCCATGTCGATATAATGCGACCCGGCCCGCAAGCAGGCCTCCAGCACCGAATGATTTGTCTGACAAGTACACGCATTGCACGTGACCTCGACCTTGTGCTCTTTCATCAGAGCCGCGAGTTTTTCGGTATCCATCGCATTGGCTTGAACCACGACGTATCGATTTCTGGAGGTGTTTGCCGCCAACTTTTCCGCAAACACCGGGTCCATGTCGGCCAAGAGAATTTTGTCGAAACAGTCGTATTCGTGGAGTTTTTGCCCGATGACGGAACCGACCCCGCCGATTCCCATTACCATTGCTGTTGCCATAAGATATCGGCGAAACCGATACAACAACCTACTGCACTCGGGGCCAACTGGCAAGCCATCTCGTTTGGCCCACACACACCGGGATGGCTTGCCAGCCCTTCAGGAATCCTCCACCAGCAAGAAAAGTCTCTCCTCCCCTGGAACTGAAGCATTCAAAAGAAGAAAATCATAAATCAATCTCTCTTCGAGGGGTGACGTCTCACCACTTTCCTCGATGATCGATTCCAAAATCTCACGTATCTCGCCGGGCAGGTCATTCAAAGCCTCCTCGCGATCCTCGGGTGGCAAGGACCGGAGGTTCCATAAGGTCTGAACGAATTTCAGTGCGGTGTTAAGTGACATCTCCGTTTCGCCTTCAGCAACCATCTCCGATCTCAGATTTCGGGCCATTAAAAGTAAATCGGCCGCCATGATCGATGCGTCTTTCCCTCCATATTGAATGTGGTCAAATTCGCCGCGCCGATCCATGAAACCTTGGACAAATTCCTTCAGAAGGCGATCCGGTTTGCCATCAACCGCTTCAGAATCAATCGCCACAATCCCGACCTCCTCATCCTCGGTTTTCCAATCCCCTGCTCCAGGCACCACAAACTGAAATCCATCTTCACCGCACCTCGCACGCAGAACAGACAAAATCTGCTCCACTTGAGCTTCTTCTTCGTAGGGCCCCTGGATATAAAGCGGCTTTCCTCCACTTCCAAAAACAAACTCCTCATCACATTCCGACGCATCCACACCCCCAAAAACACGTGCCGCCTTTTTGAAATCAGGATGGGGAGCAAAACCAAGGGTTGCCGCGTAAATCACAGCCTTCTCAACCAACTTTCTTCCGCATGCTGCCGGCTTCGGCGAGGGAATTCCCTCCTTAAAAATCCAACCCAAGCATTCGGATTTGAACCCCGCCTCGTCGAACAAGCGATAAAACGCATCTTTAATCCCCAGGCAGTAAACGTCCACAAGGAAGGTGCCAACCTCCACCCGGTTCCCACTCTTGAAACGTGCAACAACCACATGTCCAATACCAATCTCAAAAAGGTTGTCCTCCAAATATGCCTCAGGTTCACGTGCCATCCTCTGACCCTGCCCCACTCGGTCCGAAAAATTCAATCTGTTTTTCGCCAGATCAAAACAAAACCACCCAACCTCTGCAAAAGATGAAACGGAATCCCGCCCTTTCGGACACAGAAAACCGTTGAGGGTGACGACTGACGGGCGCGGGTATTCCGTAGCGGAACTCGGAACGAGTTTCGTTCTCACCACGCTTCAACGCACCTGCGACCTTTAGTAGCGGGTGGCGAGTAGCGGGTGCTTCAACGGAGATGAAAACTGAAAACTGCTCACTGTAAACTTGCATAAACGCTTCAACGGAGCCGCGCCCAATTGGGCGCGGAGATGCTGCAAGATTGTGACTCGCTACCACTCAACCACACGCTTCAACGGAGCCGCGCCCAATTGGGCGCGGAGATAATAACAATGGCTGCGCCCTTCAGCCGGAAGGACGCGCTTCAACGGAGCCGCGCCCAATTGGGCGCGGAGATGGCAAGCCTCTCCTTTGACCAAGCCTCTGCCATGTCGCTTCAACGGAGCCGCGCCCAATTGGGCGC
>JBGTLQ010000241.1:0-1968 GCA_041744075.1 Terrimicrobiaceae bacterium | reverse complement strand
AGCCTATTTAGACCAACAACGCCAACGGGTTGACCGGTTTCTGGAGCAAAGCGTTCCTCCGCCCTCGGTCCATCCTCACCGACTGTACGAGTCCATGCGATATAGTCTGTTGGGTGGAGGCAAACGCATTCGACCGATTTTGACTATTGCCGCCGCCCAAGCTTTGGGATATGACCGTGATGCCATGTTGCCCTTTGCCGCTTCTTTAGAGTTTGTGCATACCTATTCTCTTATCCATGATGATCTTCCCGCAATGGATAACGATGATTTACGGCGGGGCCGGTTAACCAACCACAAGGTATTCGGGGACGGCATGGCGATCCTGGCTGGTGACGCGTTGTTGACCATGGCGTTTGAGTTATGCAGCCGGGGTGATGGCACAGACGGTTTCTCAGCGGCTCAACAGTTGCACATTGTGCGGGAATTAGCACTTGGGTCCGGTCACCAAGGAATGGTGGGCGGGCAGGTGATGGACATTCAGGCCGAAAACCAGGAGATCGATCTGGCTCATCTCCAGCAAATTCACACTTTTAAAACGGGGCGGCTGATTCGGGCCGCAGTCCGCATCGGGGGCATTATCGGCGAGGCAACCACCCCACAGTTACAATGCTTAACCGATTATTCGGAGGATATTGGGCTGGCTTTTCAAATTGCCGACGATGTCCTGAACATGGTGGGAACTCGGGAGGAATTGGGAAAGGACGCAGGGACGGATGAAAAGAGAGGGAAGCAGACCTATCCTTCATTTTTTGGAGTGGAAGGGGCAAGACAACTGGGAGAGGAATGCGTCCAGAGGGCCATTAAGCGATTGGAATCGTTAGATAAACACGCAGATCCCTTGCGGCACCTTGCCACCTATATAATGGCGCGGCGGCATTGAATGACCGTTGTGTCGTGCGGGGGGCTCAGAAATGATTTCACGAACTTTCTCTACCCTTCTAATTTGAAGGAATTTTCTGCCTTCATCTATTCGTGTACCCGTGAATTTTATTGAACCTGGCTTCAGCTTCAGGCTGTTATGAAAGTACTCATTACAGGGTCATCGGGGTTCATTGGGACTGCAGTGACACGAGCTGTGGTTGCTCGTGGCGATGAGGTCCGCGTCCTGATTCGGCCCTCCAGTAATCTAAAAAACCTTGAGGGGTTGGACGTCGAAACAATTCACGGGGATTTGCAAGACCCTCAGTCGCTCAAAAAAGCGATGACAGGCTGCCAAGGTCTCTATCACGTGGCGGCGCATTATGCCTTGTGGGATCAGGACCCCTCCACTTTCTATAAGATAAATGTTGCAGGCACAAAAAATTTATTATCCGCAGCAGGGGAGGCGGGCGTTAAACGAATCGTTTATACCAGTACGATTGGCGCGATCGGGTTGCCTGAAAACGGGGGCCTCGGGAATGAATCACTCTTCCCGGTGTTGGCCCAACTGTCAGGCGATTACAAACGATCAAAGTTTTTGGCTGAGCAAGAGGTCTTAAAAATGGCTCAACAGGGACTACCGGTAGTCATCGTCAATCCGACAGCTCCGGTGGGAGAGCGGGATGTCAAACCGACTCCAACCGGAAAAATCATTGTCGATTTTATGCGAGGCCGAATGTTTGCGTATATTGAAACCGGGATGAATTTAGTGGATGTTGAGGATGTCGCTATTGGGCATATCCATGCCATGGAACGCGGTCGAGTCGGCGAGAGATATATTCTGGGCAATCAAAATCTTACATTTAGAGGAATTTGTCAGATTCTCAGTCGATTGACCGGAGTTCCCGCCCCGCGGCTTCGCTTGCCGTGGCGGCTGGTTCTCCCCCTGGCCTACGCCAATCAATGGACTGCCAATCTGGTAACACACAGACCACCCAGAATTCCCTTGGAAGGGGTGCGAATGGCCAAGTACCGAATGCATTATGACTGCAGCAAGGCCAGGCAGGAACTGGCCTTGCCTCAAACCCCGGTGGAGACGTCTCTCAAAAA
>JBGTLQ010000240.1:0-3855 GCA_041744075.1 Terrimicrobiaceae bacterium | reverse complement strand
CTTTTCCAGCACCGTTTTTGCCGTCAAATCCCTTGAGGAGAACGGAGAGCTTGGGTCACTCCATGGGCGAATTGCCATTGGCATCCTCATCATGCAGGACATCCTGGCTGTGATGTTTCTGACGGCCTCAACCGGGAAAATCCCATCACTCTGGGCGGTCGCTCTTCTTGGTGGCCTGCTGGCCCTGAGGCCTGTGATGGGGTGGATCGTTTCGCGATCAGGCCATGGCGAACTCATCACCCTCTGTGGTCTTTTCCTTGCCTTGGTGGCCGGTGCCAAGGGCTTCGAGGCCGTGGGCCTCAAAGCCGATCTGGGGGCACTCTTTGTAGGAATTCTTGTGGGCGGGCACCCCCAATCCAAAGAACTCAGCAAGTCTCTCAGTTCCATCATCGACATGCTCCTTATTGGGTTTTTCCTTAGCATAGGCCTCAAAGGTCTCCCTGATTTTAACGGACTGATTGTTGCTTTGGGGCTGACGCTCTTGATTCCGCTCAAAGGCGCCCTTTTTCTTGGAATCCTGACCCGCTTCCATCTTCGCGCCCGCACCTCATGGATGGCAGGTCTTGCGCTGGCAACTTATAGTGAATTTGGGTTAATCGTGATGGCTGTGGGTGTGAGAAAGGATTGGCTTGGCCCCGAGTGGCTCACCGTTGTTGCCATTGCCCTTGCCTTGAGTTTTCTTGCAGCAGCTCCTCTCAACCGGATGGCAGAAGCTCTCTACGAAAAACTGGCGCATTGGCTTCATCCCTTGGAAACCCCCGGGCGTCACCCAGACGATATTGTGATCCCCGATCAGGGCGAGCAAATCGCCATTTTCGGCATGGGCCGTGTGGGGCTCTCCGCTTACAACTCGCTGAACCGACGTTACCCGGGCCGCGTGGTTGTTTTTGATCGGGACCCCAACACTGTGGACCGTCATCGCGAGCAGGGACAAAACATAGTGCTCGCAGATGCGACAGACGCCGACTTTTGGATGCAGGTAAAAAATCGCCCCCGTCCGTTTGAACTCGTCATCCTCGCCATGTCTCAGCACACCATCAACCTTCACGCCGCCGAAACTCTTCAACGCATGAGTTACGAGGGAGTTGTTGCGGCCACGGCCAAGTTTGATGACGAAGTCCGGCAACTTCGCAACCTCGGCGTTGACACCGCATTCAATCTCTACACCGAAGCCGGCACAGGATTTGCCCATCATGTTTCCAAGGTTTTCCATCAGCAACGTCCGGACCTCGATACGGCTTTTCGTCGGCCAAAAGACGATGGCGTGCAGATTTAATCACTGTTTTTCTCTGGCTTTGCGGACGCTGCGGACATTGAGGGTGTAGCCATTTTGGTTTTCGAAGGGTTGGACGGTGGCGGTAAGTTCGACGATGGGGTGTCGGATGAGTGCATGCGCCTTCGGCATTTTCATTCACTACAGAGTGTGAGTCGGTTGCCAAAAGGATCTGATAACTCGACTTCTTTCACATCCCCAAGGTTGCATTTCAGCTACGCCCGGTTTGCAGTATTTGTAATCAGATGCTCGAAGGCCTTCCAAGTAGGAATCAAGATCAGGTGTCTCTATCCGTATTCGGGCGCCAGGCGAAGAATCACCGTAATGTTCTGACAAATGCACGATGCAATCGCCTCGGGAAACCTGCATGTAGAGGGGCATTCCATCTGCAAATCGATGTTCCCAGTCAATCTTGAGTCCGAGAAAGCCGATGTAGAACTCTTTCGCTTTTGTTTCGTCGAATGAACGTAGAACTGGGATTGGAGTTTTCATATCTTTGTTGCCGAACGCAGAGCGCGTGCACCACTACCAGCGGCGGCGCGAGTTGTGACGGGAGTTAGGGTTCATGATACGGGTGACGTTGCCGACAAGGCGGCTAGTGGCGGTTGCTTTGTCTCGACTTGTTAGGCTGATTTATGTTTTCTGCGTGCGGCCCTTCCTATGCCCTCCAGAAAGGAGTCACGAATGATTCTGGCCTCAGTCAATCCAAAAAGTCTCAACGCGAATTTCATAAAACTTGGTGGTATTTCTGATGTGATTGTCACCACAACATTTGAGCCTCGCTCAGCGAGATCGAAACGCTGTTTCTGTCTTTCGTCTTGCAGATGTAGGTGAGTCATAGCCTTGATGGAAATTACTCTCACATTGGCCGTTGTAATGGGGTCTCCCAATTCGTATCGGGTGTCTATCTCGAACATCTCATCGAGTTCAAGAGCGCCCGAAACATCCCTTCGTATATCAAGAATCTGGCTATTCGCATCAATCCAATTCGCCGGATTCACGAGACAATCCCAGACCGCCGCCAACGGAGCTTTGATCGTTTTCGATGCTTTGGTTGGCTTTTGAAGGAAGTTCATTATTCTGCCTAACGTCGAAGTCCTCTCACACCTGCCCGAGGGCGCGGCTTCGACTGCGGGTTGAGGGTTGAACGGTCATGACGGATTGAACTCGCGGCGGGGCAGGTGTTGAGAGCGACGCCGTTCGACTTTATTTATTTGGAATCGACATGGAATCTAATTCGAACCCCGGTGGGTTCCTCGATCTCAAACTCCCTCAATCCATATGGCTGGACCGTCGGAGGCATCGTGATCTTAATCCCCTTTGAGGAATATTCCTCAAATAGCATATCCATATCTTCCGCTCCATCTACATGACCTAAGCCGACATAGAACCACTTTACGCTGCCAGGAGGGTTCTCTTCATCGCTTTGGCTGAAATGGATCATCACTTTCTCTCGGCTTACTCGCGTATATATGGCAGGTTCACCGTGGATAAAATCAATTTTGAAGCCAAGTTTGTCCCGATACTGATTGGCAGCATCTGAAACGCTCATCGCAGAAATTACCGGTTGAAGGTCGTGAAAATTGTGTCCTCGTGGATCCATAGAAATCGAATGTGCTAGTGGCGTTTATTTTGTGTCGAACGTTAAAGGAATGGCGGCGCCGGTGGAAAGCCCCAAATTTAATCAGACGGCTTCCTCGGCGTCGCCATCTCTGCCTTGTTCGGTTTTTCTGATTTGATTGTATGTGCAAGGAGTCGAGATGCTTGATCATGCGCTTCGTAAACTCCGATTGAAATTTGTTCCCTGAGTTTGTTGGCTTCGTCGCGCGATTCGATCCCAAGGAGGAAATCGTCTAAATCATCATACCAATCGACCTGCAGTCCGTTCGGCGAGCTACGAACCTCAACATCGAACCTTCGGTGTTGTTCCTCCTTATCGCGCAACTCGACTGAGTAGAAGCCGAGGACGGGAGCCTCAACTTCAGTTCTCTCGTCACCGTGAATGATGATGTCTTTGTATGCCTCGCGTCGGACAGATGTAATGCTTTCGATGCGATTCATTTCTTACCGAACGTCTAGGCCATGTGCGGCGGAGTGGGAAGTCCGAATTCAAACTGGCGCGTTGCCCGCCGTCGTATGTGCCGGCTTGTTCGCCTTCTGTTTTGGTGGCCGTAGTAGGGCAATCATGGGAAGAATAGATGCTTGATAGCGATGGCAACCACTCCGAGAAGCAGTCCTAAACCGACTCTCTTACCGCGGGAGAGCTCACGCTTCCACCAAGGCTTCTCGGCTAAGATCGTCTGACTATCCCAATCACTCTGGGTGCCCAAATCTGCCGGAGAAGAAAAGGTCTCTCCCTCGTCGCCCGTCACAACTCCACCAAAGTGGGGGGCGATAGACGCCATATACTCAATGATCCTCGGACCTTCTGGATTCTTGGTGAACACCGAGGCGTCCCCGCTTGAATAGTGCAGAGCAAGGTTGTCGTCCCCGTCAAGAATCACGCTGACGAAGTGTGGGGTCTCTTCTACAATCTTGAGTTCGGGACGGCTCGCCACAAAGCTCCTCCACTCTTGCTCGGT
>JBGTLQ010000239.1:0-3253 GCA_041744075.1 Terrimicrobiaceae bacterium | reverse complement strand
TCGGAAATCGCGGAAGAAAATTATGAGGCATTTGTCGGGCAGGTCAAACGAACCCGCCAAGTCTGGGGCTTGTGCCGCGGGGAGGACGAGTGGGCGTATTCAACCTCCAGCGATTACGAGGACGCGGAAGTGCTGCTGTTCTGGTCAAGCAAAACACTTGCTGTGGCGCATCAGCAGGACGAATGGAAACAACATGAGCCGACGAGAATCCAGTTGGAGGACTTCATGGAAAAATGGCTGCCAGGCGTGGACGAAGACGGCGGCTTGATCGGGCCGAATTGGACAACGCATTTTGAAGGTTTGGAAGTTCTGCCTGAAGATCTGGCCGCACACCTGTTGGAAAACTAGCACCGCCCCCCATCCCGGCGTCTCACTCTCAATGGGCCATTCCCTGAAACGCGGAGGCTGGAAGCAGCCAGCGTGGGGCGCAGGGGTCATGGTTTATTGACATCAAACCTTTTCGATAAACGTTTGCTTCAACCGAATGCCACAGAGAAATGTTTTTCTGACTGAAAATGTCACAAAACCATGACCCCTACGCCCCTCTTGCCGCCTGAAATTGCCAAGGCAAAGAAGGTACCTTCAGCCCAAATCGAGCGGACGAAAATAGCCAATGATCGAACTGGGCTTGCGAACGCAGATTTGAATGTGGGTCTGTTTCAAAAATCCCGCTCCAGGATAAAGACCTTCTCCTTCAAAGAAAGCAGCCCGCACAGAATCAAATGGAGGACTCCCTGCCTCTTCCCGAAGGGAATGGGCGAAGTGAATTACAGCACAGTCCAAATGCCGCAATGTAAGCTGGCCGCCTGCCACGCGGTTTTCAGGAATTGCAACTCCCGCTTCCTGGCAGGCTTCAGAGAGCCTGGCATGCGCGTCGGCGACGATGCGGATAGACTCGGCTTCAAGCAAGTCGAGACAGTTTCCAAGGTCTATAATTGAACCAACAACGAACGGCTCGTTGATCTTCGAAGCTGAGAGTTTTGGATTATCCCTGGCAGAAGTCGCCCAAGCCAATGCGCGTGCTGAGCTGTTTTCCCAGAAATATATACCCGTGCCTAGCCAGTCGTAATCGTTTTCGCTTGAATGCAGGTGCTTCCGGCCCGACAAAACACCTTCACCGATCTTGCGGTCACATCCGTGGTAGCCAAGGACAAACGCCGGAGCACGCATCAACGATACCGCTTTGTGAGCCTACCGTCTTTAGTGATAAAGCCATGTTTGACCAAAAACGCTTTCGCCGATTCCTTGGTGCGAGTGATCTTCTTTGAAACACGATCCATCTCGTGGATTTCCCGATCCACTTCCTTTTTTGTGCGTGCGACGATCACGGTGCTCATAAAAACAAAACTATATTTGCCCGGACAATTCTCAAGTCATTTTGCAATACTTCCCGCACACAGAGAACGAGATCCCCAATGATGGATTTGCCCCTTGTGCGAACTGTTTCGGTACATGGCATCTGAAATGGAGGAAATAAAGAATGACTGACCCCTCCTCACTCCCCTCCTCACTCCCAAAGCGATTTTCGATAGGGAATGCCGAGTGCCTTTGCTGCGGCTTTCCGGATTTCGCGACGATCACTGAAGCGGCAACGGTGCAACAGCGCTCGCACTTTTGGATTGTCCGGTGCAATCTGTTGAAACGCTGCAAGAACCTCGGCATCTGGCGAATAACGCAGCAATTGTTCAGTAACAGAATTCGACATCGGTCCGTAAAGCGCAAGTTCTTCCAAAATGATCTGTTTTGGATAACCCGCCTCCTCCAAAGCAGCGCTCAGCTTGGGTATCCATCGGGCACTCAAAGGTTGAAGGTTAACATTAAATTCCTTCAACGTGTGAAGCGCCGCCACCCTTACTCGGGGACCGTCATAGCCGGGCTCAATCTCCGTAGCTTCGTAAATCTTCAATAATGTCTCAATCGCCGACGAAGCATTTTGCTTACCGATCGCCCGAATGGCACGCAGGTAGGGAATGAGATGTTCGCCCGCCCTCTTATATTGAGAATAAGCGTCTCCCCTTTTATCTTCATCGTTATTAAGTCTTTCGCTCAATTGGAGATACTCCTCAAGTGGGGCGAGGAGGAGAGGTAAAGCCGCGCCTCCCTCGGTTCCTGCTTTTACAACGACGTTTGTGAAATACCCCCGCTCCGCTGCATCCTCATTCCCATATATTTTTGCAGCCAAAAACTGTGGCAAAACAACCGCTGCCACTTGCGAGTCATTCATAGCCATAAATTCGAGCGAGCCAACTGCGGCATCGCGAAGCGCTTTGTCTTGACTGTCCAAAAACCCAAGAAGGTATGGGACTGCCGGCAAACCGATGCGGTTGATTCCTGCGAAATAAATGTTTTCCGCCGTGGAATAGTGGATGGATCTGCGGAACTCGCCCGCTGCAAGCATGGGACGCAAAATCAATTCGTCGGCCTTGGAAATCCAAAAAGCGTCGTCTCCTGTAATCTTGGCCAGAGCCACAATGCACTCGAGTGTCGAATCGAGCTGACCCTTTATCCCTGCATCAGCCTGCCAATTGAAGTCTGAAACTTTTTGTGCCAGCCGAGGCACCGCCGCCATCGCAGGTTTTCCGATTTGTCCCAGGGCAGAGGCAACCCTTTCCAAAGGCATATCGTCCTTCTTCAACAATTCAGTGAGACATGGAACAGCCGCTTCTTTGCCGGGCAAGTGAAAATTTGCAAAAAGAGCGATGAAAATAAGCTCAGAATCCGGTGCTCCCGATTTTGAATAAATTTCTGCAAGCGAGTCTGCAACATTGAGCACAACACGGCTGATTACGCTTTGAACTTTCTGGTCAAACTCAGGCGCCTTATTCCAATCCCCAGATCCGCTCAAAACGGAGTATTTCTCCGATTCCTTGGAAAAAACCGTATTTTTCCCCAACTCGGTTAAGCAAATAATCATAGGCTTGAGGAGATCATTGGGCGGTGGTTTCATTTCCAACACATTCGAAATTAACAGCAGCCTGCTCTCATCGTTCCCCGACTTCTCTTCCGCTTGCCATAATGCTTGAAATGCCGGGAAAGCGATTTCTCCGGCGTCCTGCAACAATCCGAGGAGTGCTCTGCGAACCTCCCCGTTGATAACCCCATTCTTTTCCAGTAAAACTTCGGCAACCGCGTTGCATTGATCGGTCGTTCGAAGCCCGACTTCCCGAAGTGCAGTGACAATCTTTCCTACTTCGAATGATTCGAGTCCTGCGGAAATAAATCGCCGCTGATCATCGCGCAGCGTCTCTGAATC
>JBGTLQ010000238.1:0-34035 GCA_041744075.1 Terrimicrobiaceae bacterium | reverse complement strand
CACCGAAGGAGGTGCCCGATTCGTGTGCCAATTCTACCTCATTGATGATCGACTGGCTGCCATGATGCTCACTAGAGGGTTTTTGCCCACAGAGGTGCCAAGCGGCGAAGATCTCTCGCTTATTTCCTCGAGAGAAAAGCTTTCTGAATTTTCAGCGCTTCGTGCGGGACGTGAACTCAACCCTTTGGAAGTAAAAGTGGATCAGTACAGCTTCGAAAAATCCAACCATGTCGCTTTAGTGGTTTCCTCGCCTGCGGGTCCCGAACTCTGGATTGTTGACACAACCACCTTCGACCCAAAGTCCTTTTTTATGACTCCAACCACCGAAAACAAAAACAAACTGCAGCAGACCAAAGACGCGATAGAGGCACAGAAGAAGAATGGACAATTACCGAAATCCAACGTCGGCCCTTGAACCCCTGTGGTGCAAAAGTCAATCGTTCTTGTTTGAGAGAGAAACGCGAGTTGCCAGACTCACGCCTTCGTTTCATCGCGACTCTTGATCGATCAATTACACCTCGAAAGGATTTCCATAGTTCGATTTTCGTTGCGCCACCCAAAAAATGCGAGTATCCATATTGTCCTATTTTTTAAGTTTTCTTGCGATGCTCACGGCCTCCGGTGTGCGTAATGAAAGCCAAGAAAATTGCCCGATGGTGTAACGGTAACACAGCGGCCTTTGGAGCCGTTTTTCATGGTTCGAATCCATGTCGGGCAGCCAAATCAGAAGTTGGCCCGAATTCATGCACCTGAAATTTACAGTGCTTTCCGCAAGCGGTTCCGGGGCCTCCTCGTGAAAAGAAACAAGAACGCCCCGAGTCCGGCTAGAATTTCGGTGGTTGGCTCTGGGATGGTATAGGTCAACAAGATTTGGTGGCCTGTGGAGTCAAGGGTGAGGGCAAATCGGCCTTCCGCCCAACGGGGGTTGCTGATGTCGAGAGACGTGGCTCCCACGGCGAAATTGCTAATTGTCCCTGTCACCGCAGCAATTTCCCACATGTGATCCTGCTCCCAAAAGGCGTTTCCGCTATTGGGATCAGTGAGACTGTCAAATTGGAGGGTGACCTGAGCAAAAAGGTTGTCGGCAAAGCTCGGGAGATCGAGGTTGCCGTTGATTTGAAGCAAATCCCAATCGCTGCCTGCTGTGCCTGTGAGGGAATCTGTCAGGGTGGTGAGTTCCCACTGGTAATCACTCCCATCCAGAAACGTCGTGTTTCCATTGATCGTGAGGATTCCGGCGGTATTGGCATGGAGCGGATCGCCTGGGTTGACACTGCCAGACAAAAAGAGCTCCCCGTCAACATCGCCAGTTCCACCGAGGGTAGCTTCGGCTTTGACCACCACGTTGCCAGTCCCTGCATTCGAAACCAGCATGAGCGTGCCACTATTGATGGTTGTTCCACCAGTATAGGAGTTTTCGCCGGTGAGGCGGAGTGTTCCCGGACCAGTAACGACCAAACCAGCACTTCCTTGAATCTCGCTGCTAATAGCTCCCCCAGCGGCGTTCACATAAATGACAGCGGTGTTTGTGCTAAAAGCTAAGACAGTGGCATCAATGGAGCCTCCATTCAAAATGACACCGGCCACCCCGTTCGCATTCTCTGCCCCCACGTGCAGGGAATCGCCGGTGCTTCCTGAAATGGTGGAGTTGGTGACCTTGAGGGCATGCACATACGCTGCAGAATTTTCCGCCATGGCTTGATCGCTCACGTTTTCGTAAACGGTTGAGATGCTCGTATTGGGAGGCCCGAGCGGGGTGTCGTTTGAGCTCACATATCCTTCAAATCGCGTGAATCCATTGGTCGCGTCATAGGTCAAAAAATCGCCGGAGAGGTCAGCATCATTGTCCTGCCCCACGATTGATGAGAGGACGATGCCATGATAAAGTGGAGGCAGGTTCCCCCCGGTGCCATTAACCAAAAGTTTTTCGGTTGTTCCCAAGCTGGTGAGTCCACCGCTCGCAGCAATAACCAAGCTGCCATGAAAATTGCGGATCACATTGGCGGTTGAACCATCGGTCTGTCCCCCAAGAGTGACACTCAATTCGTCATAATTCCCCCGAGCAATTCCCAACGTCCCCCCACCGTAGCTGAAAGTGCTCCCAGCACCGGAAACCTGCATAGAAAGGGAACTGCCACTCCCCGCAGGAGCAAATGCCAATGTTCCCCCATTGAGAACGATGTCCCCGGATCCGACCGGCGTGCCACTGTTTTGGGTGGCGATTAAGAAGCCTTCATTCACCGTGAGTCCTCCGGTGAAGGTATTGCCACCCGCAACGTCCGTTTCAAGAACCAAGGACCCCTCCCCGTTTTTTGTCAGTGAGCCATTACCTACAAGGCGGGCGGGAGCCGTCAGAGTTGAGCCGTTTGTCTTGATTGTAAGCCCCCCACTGGCCGAAATATCAAAATCATCATAAACGCCGGGAGCAGGCAGCACTCCGGGATTAAATGTGAACATCCCCTGAAGCACAGGAACAACGGTTGGACTGCTCAAGATGCCCTGCTGCAGTTGATAATTCCCGTTGAGACTTGCGTTGGCAGGAGGCGCGTCCGTGATCTCCAAAACCATCGGGCTCTGAGGTGTTTCTGACATGGGATTGTGGATGGTGATTGTGCTGTTTGGCGAGCCATCAACGTAATCGATCAAAGCAATGCAATGCCCCCCCTTTTTGACCCAATTGGTGGGATCGGTGGTGTGATACCATCCCAAAGAAAGCACGGTGAAATTAAAACCTGTCAGAGTCGCACCAATTTCTGCAGATGTGGGAAATCCCTGTGCCGTGACCGAAGCAGACGAAGAAAGCCCCTTGAGACCAAAATACGTCTGGAGGGCAGGAACAATCCCCGACTTGGTTCCCCCGCCGGGACTGGTGTTCATCAACCCGGCAATCGCCCGATCAATGTTCAGCGCCGCCGCCACATCCGCAGGGTTCATGGGATCGTAAGGGTTGGAGGGAGCCAGCATCGAGTAACCGTTCGAACCCAGCCAAAAGAGCCCCATGGTGGTTGCCGTTGGACAGCAATACTCCAACCCATCATTTGGCAGGTTCTCCCCAAAAGGCCCAAACCCGTCCTGGATAAGAATCGGCGTATTATCCATGCGAGAGTTCTGGGCCTGAACAGACGCACCCCCGCAGACAAACGCCACAAAAAACAACCACAAAAATAATCGGAGCAAAGGCTTCATCCCATTCCCATAGCAGCCGGAACGTGGAATTGAAAATCCGATCTTTTAGGACATCGGAGCAAATAACCTCTCATGATCGTTTTCCCGTTTACGCGGTACAGGTGTACCGCGTAAACGGGAAATGCTCAGGTTATCAACACTTGATTGGAGGAGTGAAAAAAACATGGCCAAGTTGGCAGCGCGGCGTTGACTCCATCCGCGATCTCCTCATGATTTGCGCCTCTCCCGATGATAGAAAAACACATTGCCAAGATCACCCACGAACTGAAACTTCAACCCCGTCAAGTTGCAGCAACTGCCGTCTTGCTTGAGGAAGGAGCCACGGTTCCCTTCATTGCTAGATACCGCAAGGAGCGAACCGGGGAGCTTGATGAAGTTCAGATCACGGCCATTCGGGATCGTTTGGAGAAGCTGGAGGAACTCGACAAGCGGCGTGATGCGGTTTTGTTGTCCCTCAACGAGCGCAAGCTGCTCACCGAGGAACTTCAGGCGAAGATTCATGCGGCGGAGACGCTCGCGACGCTGGAAGATATCTACCTTCCCTTCCGCCCAAAAAAACGCACCAAGGCCACCATAGCCAAAGAAAAAGGCCTTGAGCCACTTGCGGAAATACTTTGGCAACAAGACCCCTCAACCGACCCCGAGCTTCTGGCCAAGGAATATGCCGGTCGCGAATACGATGTGGATGGCGTGAAATCCCAGATCAAAGACGGCGATGAAGCTCTGGCGGGAGCACGCGATATTTTGGCGGAACGAGTGAATGATGATGCCACGGCTCGGGCCAGGCTGAGGGATTTGTATCTGAGCCATGGGGTGATCAAATCGAAAGTGGCCATGGACAAAGCCGAGGAAGGCGCAAAATTCAAAGACTACTTCGATTGGTCGGAGCCCGCCGTCAAAGCGCCCTCCCACCGCATCCTTGCCATCCGGCGTGGAGAAGCGGAAGGATTTCTCTATTCCCGTTTGGTTCCTGAAGAAAGCGAGGCCCTCGCGATTTTGGATGGGATTTTTGTGAAAAACAAATCTGCGGCGGCCGAACAGGTTCGATTGGCCGTGCAGGATTGTTACAAGAGGCTTTTGGGTTTTGCCATGGAAGGTGAGGCCCGGATCTATTACAAAAACCGGGCGGATGCCGAGGCCATCCAGGTTTTTGCAGACAACTTGCGTGAGCTGCTTCTGGCGTCCCCTCTCGGCCAAAAAACAACCCTCGGCATCGACCCGGGTTTCCGAACAGGCTGCAAACTCGTGGTCCTGAACCGTCAGGGCAAACTCCTGGAAAACGAAGTGGTTTACCCGGAAAAATCCACCCGCGAGCAAATCGAAGCCGCCGAGGTGATCCACGCGCTTGTCAAAAAGCACAGCATCGAAGCCATTGCGATCGGAAATGGCACGGCATCGCGCGAAACCGAAACCTTTGTACGCAAAATCAAGTTGCCGCCCTCCATTCAGATCGTGGTGGTGAATGAAGCGGGAGCCTCAATCTATTCCGCCTCGGATATTGCCCGCGAGGAATTCCCGACCCATGACCTCACCGTGCGGGGCGCGGTGTCCATTGGCCGCCGGCTCATGGATCCCTTGGCCGAGCTCGTGAAACTTGATCCCAAATCCATCGGCGTCGGGCAGTATCAACACGATGTGGATCAGGCTGCACTCAAGCGGTCCCTGGATGATGTTGTTGTCTCCTGCGTGAACAGCGTCGGCGTGGAACTCAACACCGCCAGCAAACACCTCCTGAGTTATGTTTCGGGTCTGAACTCCCGCACAGCAGCAAACATTGTGGAACACCGTGACACAAACGGCCCCTTCAAATCCCGCGAGGAACTTCAGAAGGTTTCCGGCCTTGGCCCCAAAGCTTTCGAGCAGGCGGCCGGATTTTTGCGGATCCGCGATGGCCAACACCCGCTGGACGCCAGCGCCGTCCATCCAGAACGCTACGAACTCGTGGACCGCATTGCCCGAGACATCGGAGCGACCGTCCAAGATCTCCTCAAAGACCCCTCACGCCGATCCAAGGTGGACCCCAAAAAATATGTGACCGAGGAAGTGGGCCTGCCCACCCTCAAGGACATCCTCCAGGAATTGTCCAAACCCGGACGGGACCCACGTCAACAGTTTGAAGCCTTTGCATTCCAGGATGGGGTCGAAAAAATGGAGGACCTCAAACCCGGAATGAAGCTCCCCGGTCTCGTCACCAACGTCACGGCTTTTGGAGCCTTTGTGGATATCGGGGTTCATCAGGACGGCTTGGCCCATATCAGTCAGCTCTCTGATGAGTTTGTAAAAAACGCAGCAGATGTTGTGAAGGTTGGTCAGCGCGTGCAAGTGACGGTGACCGAGGTGGACCTGCCCCGGAAACGCATTGCACTCTCCATGAAAACAAACCCCGAATTGGGGGGGAAATCCGACGCCCGCAAAGAGGCATCACCGAGGGACACCAAAAACTACCGCTCCACCAGCCAAAAAAGTGCGCCCCAAGTCGATTGGTTCACGGCTGCCATGAATAAAAAAAATTAAGCCGCGTGGGCTTCAAGGTCGGCGAGGTCGGCAAATTCAATCACCGAGCTGTGGGTGGACTCAAGCACCACCTTGGGGGCAAGGCCTGCCTCGAGGGCTTCCGTCCATCTTGCCACACAGAGGCACCATTTGTCGCCGGCTTTGAGGCCTGGAAAATCGTACTCCGGCATGGGCGTTGTCAGATCGTTGCCACGCTCGCGTGAGAACTCGAGGAACTCATCAGTCATCACCGCACAGACGGTGTGAAGTCCGTGGTCACCCGGACCTGTGCGGCAGTAACCATCACGATAAAATCCGGTCAGAGGATCGGTGCAGCAAGATTTCAGCGGGGTTCCAAGAACGTTTGTTTTCATGGTGTCATCATGACAAAACCGTGGACGTTTGCCCAGCCTGGAGTCGGGGTGCGATTGAGGGAAGGTAACGTTCCCCCTGCCTGACCTTCTCAGGCGATTTTTTTCGCCATGGTTGCAGGGTCGGCAAATCACCGCTTCTGGAAGAGAGTAAAAAATGGGCGGGCAAGGGACTGCCGCGCCCTACCATGGGAAGAAGGCGCGGGCGTGAACTGCCCTCCGTGGCTTGAAATTCGAACTCCGTGTCATTTTCTTGCCCATGAGGCTGGACAATCGGAGAACATGTCTTTATGAAAATTTGCTGTGTCCGAACCATCCCCCAAAGATTTGACTCCCGAGTCCGCTTCGCCGACTGATATTGCGCCTCTAGGCCGGGAAGGCAACAAACCCCCACACGAACGCACGGCTGAGGAGGAGGCCGGAGCGATGCCATGGCAGGCCATTGCCGATGACCCTGCCTTCAAGGAACTCCTGGTTGCCAAAGCCAAATTCGTCGTTCCGATGACCATCTTTTTTGTGATTTATTATTTCACATTGCCAGTCCTGGTGGGTTGGTTTCCTGAGATGATGTCACGCGAAGTCTGGGGGGCCGTCAATTGGGCTTACCTCTTTGCCTTGTCCCAATTTTTTATGGCATGGATTGTGGCCTTTCTCTATGTCGCAGCGGCCATGGGTTGGGATAAACGGGTTACTGAGATTCTTGGGAGGTTCGGACGCTTATGATGTTCCTGGCACAGTCAGGCGGGCTGCCCGGTGGGACGGCCCTTTGGATGTTTCTTGCATTTGTGGCGGCAACGCTGGTGATCACCTACTTCAGCGCAAAAAAATCGACGGGCTCCAGTGCCTACTTTGCAGCAGGCAGACGGATCACTGGCTGGCAGAACGGGTTGGCGGTTGCGGGAGATTATATGAGCGCGGCGAGCTTTCTTGGCATCGCCGGCATGATTGCTTTGAATGGTTACGATGGATTTATGTATTCCGTCGGGTTCCTCGTTGCTTATCTGACGGTTTTGCTGATTGTCGCCGAACCCCTTCGCAATGCCGGCAAATACACGATGGCTGATATCCTGGCTTATCGCCTTCGCCCGCGTCCGGTGCGGGCAGCCGCTGCGTTGAGCACCCTCACCGTTTCGATCTTTTATATGATTGCCCAGATGGTGGGTGCCGGAACATTGGTCCGTCAATTGATTCCCGGGGTTTCCTATGAGGTTGCCGTGGTCGGCGTAGGGATTTTGATGGTGGTTTATGTGGTGTTTGGGGGCATGTTGGCGACAACATGGGTTCAGATCATCAAGGCGATTTTACTGATGAGCGGGAGCCTGCTTCTCAGCATCCTTGTGATGGCGAAATTCAACTTCGATATCGGACTGTTCTTCGACTCCCTCAAATCCATCTCCTCAACCACAGCCACCGGGGAAACCGTCACGCGAAACTTCCTCACTCCTGGCCTGATATTCACAAACCCCTTGGACCAAATATCGCTTGGCATGGCCCTCGTTTTTGGCACGGCGGGACTGCCCCATATTCTGATCCGGTTTTATACCGTCCCTGACGCCAAGACGGCCCGCTCGAGTGTTGTGTGGGCGATGGCCATTATTGGGTTGTTTTACATCATGACCACATTTTTTGGTTTTGGTGCCGCAAGCCTGCTGGGACCGGATCATATCGCCGCGAATGGTGGCACGAATATGGCGGCCCCGGAACTGGCCCGTGTGCTGGGCGGGGAGGTCTTCTTCGCCTTTATCAGCGCGGTGGCGTTTGCCACCATCCTTGCAGTTGTGGCCGGTCTGACGATCAGCGCGAGCACCAGTTTCGCCCATGATTTCTTCTCGAATGTTCTCCTTCATGGAAAAGAACACCGTCCAGGTCAAGAGGTCCGGGTTGCCCAAATCACCGCATTTGTTGTGGGAGCCCTGTCGATTGGCATTGCGATTCTGCTTGGACCCAAAATCAACGTGGCATTTCTTGTCGGGTTGGCCTTTGCGGTCGCCGCAAGCGCCAATTTGCCTGTGATTCTCTTCTCCATCTTTTGGAAACGCTTCAACACAACCGGTGCGGTTGCGGGATTGGCCTCAGGGTTGATCTCCAGCATAGTGCTCATCGCCGTGAGCCCGGACTTTATGGAGAATCCGATCTTCCCACTCAAAAATCCCGCTTTGGCCAGCATCCCCATCGGATTCCTTGGTGCTTTTCTTGGCACCATTCTAACCCCCCGCGACAACAAGGCGGAGGCCATGTTTGCAGAGCTCCAAGTGCGCGGAAACACCGGTCTGGGCGCGGAAAAAGCTTCTGCGCATTGAGATGGTTAAGGGTTCCATTTCACCCGAAGTCGAACCAACAATTTGCCGGAGACAGGGATATCAAAGCTGACAATGCGGCGGTTGGGGTCATCGGGATCTGTGCGGACGTCTGTTGGCTCAATGGCGTCCCAGGTGTTCTCAGGAGTTAAGAAATCATAATAATACCCAATATCCACGGCCTCGGGATTGTATCGATGTGCGACCTCAAGTTGTGGATGATTAACCGATGGGGCAGGCAAATCTTCGGAAATCACCGTGGCTGGAGTGCGATCCAGCGCATAGGTGATCAGATTGGGAAGACGGAAAGAACCGTTCCGATCTGAGGGGTCCTGTTGATTCGCAGGCAAGCCGCTTGAGGCAGCCCACGCGGCATAATTCGCCTCACTGGCAAAACTCTGACCCGGCAACCAGGCATTTCCGGACATCACCAGCATGGACAAAAGGCTGATACTGTCTTCGTAATATTGTTCACGCCGTGTGGATGCGTCGGCAAAAGTGGCATTCAACCAGGACTGATGTCCGGTGAGCATGGCGGCAACTCCGGTTGGTGCGATGAATGCGGCTGTGGGATAGTTGTTGCCTGAGATGCTTCGAAAGGGTGCTGCTTTGGCACGCTGCCGATATTTTTTTGCCCGCTCCACCTCACCGAGAGCAACTTGGATCCAAACGTCCTCCAAAGTGTCGGCCACTTGCCCGAGCATCCCATGGAAAAGAACCGAAGCGATCCAGAATTTTGAACGTGATGGACATTGTAATTTTCTCCTGCCTCAAGCTGCAGACTTGGCGGCTTCGAGCACGGCCTGAGGATGTTGGACGGCCACGCGAAGCAGCACGCGGGCGGCGCGGGTGGGTTGCCGCCGGCCTTGTTCCCAGCCCCGGAGCGTGCCAGAGCTCACGCCGAGGAGAGCAGCAAAAGTATCTTGCGACAACCCAAGTTGCTGCCTTGCTCTCACGGCTTCAGCGGCAAGATCTCCAGCCTCCACAGCTGGAGTGTTTACACCGGAAATTTGTCGCCGCTTGAAGCCGCCATTCCCATCGGGCACCACTTCCCATGTGCGGGCGGCGGTTGCATTGCCGGACCTGATAGCCTTCATCTCGGAAACAGCAGCCGAGAGTCGGCGATACATCATGCCTGTCGCAGGTTCAGAGGCCTTGGATTTGCCTGCGAAGGGCCTCGATTTCGCGGGTAGTGAGGTCTTCTTTTTCATTTTTTGGATAGATTTCTGCGAGCGTAATAAGGTTATTGGCAACCCACCAGTAGTAGATTACCCGGACGCCGCCGCTCTTGCCGCGTCCTGCAAGCGCCCATCGCACCTTGCGCAGCCCTCCAGAACCCCTGATGACTTTTCCAAGCTCGGGATTTGCGGCCAGCGCAAATTGTAACTCGGCATAGTTTTCATCGGAGATCAGGCGGTTGACGCTTCGGGTAAAGTTGGACAACTCCTCAAATACCACTTCAATTGGACTATGCGTCAGTGACGCAGTATTTGCAACTTGATAATTTGACGCTCAGGCGTGGTCGTTCTCCACCGCCCCAGCAAGCATTCTGGCGCTGGCAACGTCCTTTTCCCATGCGGGGATGGTGTGTTCGAGGCGGGTGAGGAATTTCAGCACTTCGAATAAGGAGGTTTTTATTCCTTGTGGAAAAGATCCAAAAATTGGGTGGGGCTTAGGATTGTGACTCGCTGCAAGGTGGCGAGGGCAACTCGTGGCTGAGCCCGAAGAATTCTTCCCTGTCATTGCTCCGGACTTCCCGGTTCGTCGATGGCAGGAATCAAACGAATTCCTGTTTCACTTGATCGTCTTGATTTTATGCGGACTCGGCTTGACAGGACATCCGCCCCCGCAACTTCCGCAGGATCGAGATTGATTCCAAAACGGACGGAGAAGGATCCCGGCAGCTCCAATCAAGGCGAAAATCACCAGAAAAAAATCGAGCCAGTTCATGGCAAAAAGTAGGAAACCCCTTGAAAGGTGAGGACGGCCCCAATCCATGCGAGGGCCGTCATATAAACAAAAGTGATCACTGCGTAACGGAACCCCGCCTCGCGGGCGGTGACCGCCAAGGTGGAAGCGCACTGCATGCACAGCGCAAAAAAGACCATGATGGAAAGGGCGGTCGCCAAGGTGAAGACCGGCTGACCGATGCGCGGCCCGAACGTCCATTTGTCGGCCCGCATGGCTTCTGCCAAGGAGGGAAGGTCCTCGTCCCCTTCCAACCGGTAAATGATGCCAAGCGTGGATACAATCACTTCGCGAGCCGGAAAACTGGCCAGCACTCCGATGGTCAGTTTCCAGTCATATCCCGCCGGTGCGAAGAGGGGTTGGATGGATTTTCCGGCTTGACCGAGATAGCTGTTTTCAATTTGCACTGCGGGTTCGGCCCCTTCGACGGGGGATTTCGGAAAAGAGAGAAGCGCCCAAATGATAATGCTTAGGGCAAGAATGATGCCACCGGCGCGCTGGAGAAAATCTCGTCCCCCCAACCACACCCGCCAGAGCACATCCTTCGGCACGGGATAGCGATAGGGAGGCATTTCGAGAACAAAGGGATGCGAGGGGATTTTTAGAATCCACCGATTCACAATCCATGCCACGGGAAGGGCCACTGCCAGCCCAAGGACATGAAATCCAAACAGCGTGAGAGCCGCAACCGTCGGACCATAAACCGGAGCGACAAAGGCTCCAATCATCAGCAAATAAACGGGAAGCCGGGCCGAACAACTCATCAGCGGCGCAATCAGAATTGTCAACAACCGGGCCTTGGGGTCTTCAATCGTCCGGGTGGCATACAAACCAGGAATCGCACAGGCATAACTGGAAAGCAGCGGAACAAAACTTTTCCCATTGAGCCCACACCAACCAAAAAGTTTATCCATCAGAAACGCCGCACGCGCCATGTAGCCCGTGTCTTCCATCAGTGACACAAAAAAGAAGAGCAAAAAGATTTGTGGAAGAAAAACCAACACCCCCCCCACCCCAGCGAGGATCCCATCACACACCAATGACTGAAAAACCGGCACCGGTGCCAGCCAAGCCCCAAATATTTCTGCCAACCAGGCAAAGGCCCCTTCGATCCCATCCATCGCGGGAGTGGCCAAGGAATAGATGGCTTGAAAAACCACAAACATAAACGCGGCAAAGATCATCAGACCAAAAACCGGATGCGTGAGCACCTGATCAATACGAGAGGGTTTTTGGGGAGAACTCTGACGCGCAATCACCCCGCCCAAAACGGTGTTGAGATAATTGTGGTGAACTGTTGACTCATGGGCCAGCGGGTGGCTCTCCGTCAAAAACCCTCTGGCCTGTGCAAGCAGGTTGGCTCGCTTGACTTTTGGATAACCGACCACATCGAACAGAGCGGAATCATGATCAAAAAGCACCCTCCGCATCTCGGGTTCTCTCAAGCGGTGGTTGGATGGAATCTCCCCGGCAAGAAATGTGGTGGCCTCCTGAACCTCAGATGACCAAGCAGGAAGGGACAGTTTTTTGGGCTCAACGAGTGCTGATTGAATCTCCGCCCGCAAATCATCAACCCCATGGCCCGAGCGAGCAGACATGCCAATCACCGGCACCCCCAGTCGTGAGGAAAGCAAGGCGAGATCAAAGTCAAAACCCTGGACCTTGGCCTCATCCATAAAATTCACAGCCAAGATCAATGGAACTCCCAGGTCAGCCACCTGACACGCAAGAAACAACCCACGCTGCAAGTGCGCGGCCTCAAGAGTGCAAACCACCAGCTCTGGTGCCTCTCCAGATCTGCCCATCAGCACATCGCAGGCAATTCGCTCATCCGGCGAACTGGCTGCCAGGGAATAGGCCCCCGGTAAATCCACCACCTCCACCTTAACACCTCCGAGATGCATCTCTCCGCTTTTGCAAGCCACTGT
Organism: Terrimicrobiaceae bacterium; assembly: GCA_041744075.1. Classification (GTDB taxonomy): domain Bacteria; phylum Verrucomicrobiota; class Verrucomicrobiia; order Chthoniobacterales; family Terrimicrobiaceae; genus JAJTZA01. The sequence goes on along the minus strand of JBGTLQ010000238.1, from coordinate 21,792 downwards.
TATTCCCGGGTAGTTTCCCACTCTCTGACGTGACCCCGTCAGCCGATTAAACAACGTGGATTTTCCTGTGTTGGGATTTCCGATCAGAACAACGCGTGCCACAGTTTTGACGATCTTGGCCGCCTGACTTTGCGACAGCGCAGGTGAGTTCATGAAACGCAATCGACCATCACCGCCGAAGCCTCGCTGCGCCTCATACAAATAACTCCGCACGTGGTTTCAACCATCATGGGGTCACCTAACAGCGCATTCCGCAAAAACCTCAATCGACACCCCGGGATCACGCCCAAAGCCATCAATCTCTGACTCACAGGAAGATGATGTAGCAACGACGACACCACTCCAGATTCCCCCTGACTCAACTCACTCAGGAGGCACTGTTTGCGTGAAATGACATCTGAGTTAATTCTTGGACTGGCGGCGCTGGCAATTTTTGCGGAACGAGCAGAATCATCCGTTCCAGGTTCAGGGCTCGTCGCATTTGGAGTTTTCACTTAAGATCGTAAGAATACTGCACGGTCCGTGATCAGAACAAGACAAATGAGACCGCGTCTCATCATGGGCACTGCCCTCTGGGAGTGATCCCGCACCACTGGCAATCAAATGGGCACTCTGGAAACCCTGGGTGACCTCAATTGGCAGCCTTTCGAAGAAAACATTCGAGCCTTGGCTGGCAACACCCTTCCCTTGGATCGCGTGATGATCACGCCTGTCTCCCTTTCAAAGGCCACGCAAATCGAGCCTGTGTTCCGAATAGGATTCTGAGGCGAATTCAGAATCTGCGAACCATCCCAAGGTTTTATTATCGTCCGGTAACGGTTGACCCATGGCCTGCAATCGCGTGTGATAGGCTCCAATGAAAACGTTCGGTCAATCCGAAACCACCTATGAGACGGCCTTAAAACATGCCTTTGGCTACGAGTCGTTTCGTCCCATGCAGAGAGAGATCATTGCTGCGGCGATGGAGGGGAAGGATGTGTTTGCTCTACTCCCAACGGGCGGCGGCAAATCGCTGTGTTTTCAATTGCCTGCACTCCTTCGTGAGGGTCTGACTATTGTTGTTTCGCCGCTCATCGCCCTCATGAAAGATCAGGTGGATCAACTCGATGCCGCCGGGGTTGCCGCCACTTACTTGAACTCTTCCCTTCGGGAATCCGAGGCTCGCGAACGCTTGCGAGGTCTGCATGACGGGCAATTTCGCCTTCTCTATGTGGCTCCCGAGCGGCTCATGCTGGAGAATTGGAAAGAAAATCTTCGATCATGGAATGTGACCTCTATTGCCATTGATGAGGCCCATTGTATCTCGGAGTGGGGCCACGATTTCCGACCGGAATACCGTCAGATTTCAAAACTCCGCGATCTTCTTCCCGACGTTCCTGTCATGGCCCTTACCGCCACGGCCACTGGCCGGGTCCGAGCGGACATCATCGAACATCTCCGTCTGCGAAACCCCTCGGTGTTTGTGTCGAGTTTCTTTCGCCCGAATCTCAGGTATCGCGTCGAGCAGAAAAATGTGCCGGTTTCCCAGATCACCAACTTTGTGAGTGAACGGCACGGTCAAAGCGGGATCATTTATTGTGCCTCGAGAGCAGCCACGGAACGAGTCGCCGAAGCGCTCGAAGCCAGGGGGTTTCCCGCACGCCCGTATCACGCCGGTCTGACCGCGTCCCAACGCTCGGAAAATCAGGAACTTTTTATTCGTGATGAGGTTCCCATCATTTGCGCGACCATTGCGTTCGGCATGGGAATCAACAAACCCAATGTGCGATGGATCATCCATCATGACCTCCCAAAAAACATGGAAGGTTATTATCAGGAGACCGGACGGGCTGGTCGCGATGGCCTGCCCTCGGATTGTTTGTTGCTCTTCAGCGCGGGCGATGCCGCCAAACAAACCCACTTCATCGACGAAATCAACGACGAGGAGGAGCGTCAGGCGGCGCGTGATCAGCTGCGGCGAATGATCACTTACGCCGAGTGCCCAAACTGCCGGTGGTGGAATTTGTTGGCCTACTTTGACGAAACCCCGGCTGGGGACGGCTGCGGGAATTGTGATAATTGCGCGGACCCAAGGGAGACCTATGATGGAACTCTCCACGCACAAAAAATTCTTTCCTGTGTTTACCGCATTGGCCAGGTCACGCGATTTTCCACGGGGCTCAACCATGTGATCGATGTCCTCACGGGTTCCCAAAATGAAAAAATCCGAAAATGGGGGCATGACAAAATCAGCACCCACGGGATTGGCAAAGATCTGGGGCGTGCGGAGTGGGCCTCGCTGGGAAGAGAACTCATTCGCCTTGGCTTGCTCGCTCAAGCGAGCGGGAAGTTTCCAACCGTGGAGATCACGCCGGAAGGCATTGAGGCGCTGCGCTCGCGAAGGGTCATTCGGTTAACGCGTCCGCTCTCCGCTCCGGCCCAAAGGAAGCGCCGTGAGGCTCCAGGTGCCATAGCCTGTGACGAGGCTCTCTTTGAGAGGCTGCGGGTGCTTCGGAAAAAACTGGCGGATGAACGGGGAGTCCCTGCTTATGTGGTGTTGGGGGACGTCACATTACGTCAGATGGCTCGGGATTTTCCCACGACCCCTGACGCCATGGCACTCATCCCAGGATGGGGAGAAAAAAAGCTGGCCCAGTTTGCTAGAGCATTTGCTGATGAAATTGCTAACTATCGATCGAATACTACTCCTCTTTAATGACCTCAATCTGCTCGGGTGATCGGAGGATAATTTGCGGTTGTTCGGCTTTGTAGAGCTCGATGGGGCCGGTGACTTTGACTTTTTGGTTGCGGAAATTTTCGAACCCTTCGGGAAAACTTTCGTAGTTCTGACGGAAGATCACCGCCACAAACCCTTTCTTTTTTGGCATTCCAATGTTGATGAACGTGATCCCCCCATCTTGAGTTGTGCCCACATCGGTCACCTGCCCTATCACCACGGCCGGAGTGCCCACTTTCGCGCGCAGGGCGTCCAAATCCACCGCATCTATGGGTGTTACTTCCTCAGAAGCCATGACAGAAACCGCAAGAACGAGGGCAAAAGCAAGGGAGGCTGTGATTTTCATGGAGTCAGAATACAACATCTTTCGGGATTTGAAAATTCAAAAGCAAACCGAGAAGCACGAGGGTTGCGCAGAACAAAGAAAGTGATATACCCTGCGTCCGATGAAAGGAAAATTCACCCGTCACGGTCTTCTCGCAGTGTTTTTGATCAGTGTGGCCAGTCAGGCATTTGCCGAGCTGCCGCCATCTATCTATGAGGCCAGACAAAAAGCAGCTCCCGAATCCTTAAAAATTGAAATTCTTCGTGTGGAGATTGAGCCAGGCGAACAAGCCAACCAGCAAAAGGTGGAGGCTGTCGCCATGGTCACAGGAGTCGAGCGCACCTCCACCGAGCTCAAACCCGACCAGATCATCAACATTTCTTACATTATCACCGAGCGTGAGCGCGGTTACAACGGCCCGGGGGAAATCCCCCTCCTCATCGAAGGAGAAAGCTCGGTAGCCTACCTCGCGAAAGACGAAAACGGACCCGCCTACCTGCCTGTCGCAGGAGTGATGAGTTTTCAGAATTTTTAGCCAACAAGATTTTCTTCCAGATACTTGGTAGCGGTGGCCAAAGCCTCGGCGATTTTTGCGGCCACCTTTCCACCGCCGCGGGCGTTGTCTGGTTTTCCTCCACCTTTCCCGCCGACAATGGGGGCCACGGCGGAGATGAGTTTACCGGCCTGCACCTTTGACTGGAATTCCTTGCTGACCGTTGCCACAAGGGCCACGGAGTCCGGAGCACTTGATCCAGCTAGTAGGACAACCCCTTCGAAGGTTGACTTCAGAGCATCAGCGATCAGCTGAAGTTGGTCACCATCGGCCCCGGATATTTCGGATAAGATCACCGAAACCCCAGCCACAGTTTTTGCTTCTGAGGTTAAGTTGGAGGCCAAGCTGGAAGCCTCGCGTTGACGGGCCGCATGCAAAGATTTTTCCAAGGACTTTGTCTGTTCGTGGAGTTGATCGATTTTCTTTTCGATATCTGCGAGCGGGCTGTTCAGCTTGGCGGAGATGGCCACAAGCCGTGCTCCGTCTCGGGAGGCATGGGAGAAGGCCTCCAAGCCAGTGATGGCCTCAATGCGGCGCACGCCTGCTGCAATGGCCGCTTCTCCGAGCAGCCGGAACAGCCCGATTTCGCCGGTGCTACGCACATGAGTTCCCCCACAGAGTTCCATGGAGTACCCATCAAGAGCTTGGGCCTGCCCACCGATCTGAACCACTCGAACGTGGTCTCCATATTTGTCACCAAAAAATTGCTGGATTTCCTGACGTCCTTTCACTTCCTCGTACGGAACTTCAATCCAACTGACCATTTGATTCTCCAGAATGCGTTCATTGACGAGGCGTTCGACGTCCTGAACTTGAGAAGGTGTGAGAGGAGCACTGTTAAAATCGAAGGTTAACTTGTCGGGCCCTACAAAAGACCCTTTTTGAGAGGCTTCCCGGGAAACGACTTCATGGATGGCCCAATGCAGGAGATGGGTGGCGGAGTGATGTCGTTCGATGGCAAGTCGGCGTTCGCGATCAAGGATCACGGAAACGTTTGCACCTTGTTCGGGGAAATCGTCTCCTTCCAGCAGATGGAGCCACGTGTCACCGGCTTTTCGGGTTTCTGAGATGGTCCACGTGTTGGCGCCATGAGAAATGATAGCCCGGTCGCCAACTTGTCCCCCCATCTCGGCATAGCAGGGACTCACGTCAAGAATCACGGCCGTCCGATCTTTGAGAGCCACCACCTCCAGCACCTTGGCCTCGGACTCGCTTTGCTCAAATCCCACAAATTGGGTGGGGCCTTTGGTTTCGATTTTGGATAGCTCAATAACCTGCTTTTTCTGGGACGCGCGGGCACGGGCACGCTGGGCCTCCATCAATTCCTCGAAGGCAGGCGAATCCACCGATAGTCCGCGCTCGCGAGCCATCAGCTCAGTGAGATCGAGAGGAAACCCTTGTTCATCATAGAGCTTAAAAGCAAATGCTCCCGAAATTGTTGCCCCGGCATCCAGATTTCGGATTTCTTTTTCAAAAAGCTCAATGCCCTTATCAAGGGTCCGGTTGAAGGCTTCTTCCTCCATGTGAAGGACTTCCTGGACATGACGCTGACGCGCACGGATTTCGGGGAAGGCGTCCCCCATCGTGCGAACAAGCACGTCAGTGAGCTTGTAAAAGAAGGGTTCGTGGAAGCCGAGGGTGCGTCCATATTTCACGGCCCGGCGGAGAATCCGTCGGAGAACGTAATTTCGGTCAGTATTGCCCGGGGAAATGCCATCCGCGATTGCAAAGCTGAGGGTCCGGATATGATCGGAGATCACGCGAAATGCGATGTCCGTCTCAAGGACTGCGGCGGGAGCTTCATCCGAAGGCAGGGTGCTGGAATATTTTTTGCCGCTGAGAACTTCGATCTCATCAAAGATCGGACGGAAGATATCGGTCTCGTAGTTTGAGATTCGGGCATCAGCAAAATTGGTAAAATTTTTGGTGCCTTGCATGATGGAAGCCACGCGCTCAAAGCCCATGCCCGTGTCCACATGACGAGCTGGGAGTTCGGAGAATGTGCCGTCAGGGTTGGCATTAAATTGGATAAAAACCAGATTCCAAATCTCGATGCAGCGGGCATCCCCGGTGTTAACCAGTTTTCCGCCTGTGTCGCCCAAGGGTGTGAGGTCCACGTGCAATTCACTGCACGGTCCACACGGGCCCGTATCACCCATCATCCAAAAATTGTCTTTTTTGTTTCCTCCGACGATATGCACAGCCGGATCCAGACCTGCCTTCGTGAACAGGCCAGACCAGATCTCATGAGCCTCGTGATCGAACGCACTCGGGTCACCATCCTCTGGTTGATAAACCGTGGCGTAAAGCCGCTCGGCAGGAAGCCCCCACCGCTCCACCACCAACTCCCAAGCCCAGTGGATGGCCTCTTCCTTGAAATAATCGCCAAAACTCCAATTCCCCAACATCTCAAAAAAGGTGTGGTGATAGGTGTCAAGTCCCACATCCTCGAGGTCATTGTGCTTGCCGCCCGCACGAATACATTTCTGAGTGTCCGCCGCGCGTGGCGGGTTATAAGGACATCCCTTCTCCCCCAAAAAAATCGGGACAAATTGATTCATCCCCGCGTTGGTAAAAAGCAGATTCGGGGAGTCCGGCATCAAGCTCGATGAAGGGACAATCGTATGCCGTTTCTCGCGAAAGAATTCGAGGAAGGATTTGCGCAGGTCAGAAGAGGTCATGGGAATCCATGAGAAGACCCTGACAACATGAATAATTCAAGCTTCGAGAGTGTGCTATTGGTTAGACAGGTGTGGCAAAAAGCGGGCGATTCGATAATTGAGAAATATAAAATTCGCTGACAGAACAAGTTGGCGGGCAAGGGACTGCCGCGCCCTACCAATAACAAAACGTGCTGGCGCAAGCGCGAAGCGCCCCTTTAATGGTAGGCTTGGGCCGTCCCTTGCCCGCCCACTTATCACCAAATCAAGCCCCGTTCACATCACTTCCAAATCCACCAAGATCTCTCGATCCTTCGCGCCGTTGACAGGGCCAATGATGCCGCGTTTTTCCATGATATCCACAATGCGGGCTGCGCGGGAATAACCCAGACGAAGGCGCCGTTGAAACATGGAAGTTGAGGCGCGACGTTCCTGACGCATGATGTCGAGGCACTTGTCCAAAAGCTCTTCGTCTTCATCTGTGACATCTTCCTCTTCTTCAGAGTTGGACTGCAATTTGTCATGGATGCTGGACTCAAATGAGGGTTCGGCTTGCGAGGCCACAAAATCCACGACTCGTTGAATTTCTTCATCTGTGACAAGCACGCCCTGCGCCCGAAGGAGTTCCGAGGACCCCGGAGGCAGATACATCATATCGCCCTGACCCAACAGTTTCTCGGCCCCCTTTTGATCGAGGATCACCCGGCTGTCCAAGCCTGAAGCGACTTGGAAAGCGATCCGACTGGGAATGTTGGCTTTGATGATGCCAGTGACCACATCGGCGCGTGGTGTTTGGGTGGCAACAATCACGTGAATACCGGCGGCGCGAGCCATTTGGGTGATTCGAGCAATGGCACCCTCAACATCGGCGGGAGCGGTTTGCATGAGGTCAGCCAACTCGTCCACAATGACCACGATGTAGGGCATGTGTTCTGGAACAATCACGTCCCCATCTCTGGCGTTGCGCAACGGCGGTGGGAGAGGTTCTTCGTCAGCGGGTTCTTCCTCATCAGCGGATCGTTCCGTTTCAGGTTTTACCTCCTCTTTGGCCTCGGTCTCCACGGGATCCTCTCCAGGGGCTGCGGGTGGAGCGGGACGAGGACGATCATTAAACCCAATCACGTTGCGAACTCCCACTTTGGCAAAAATTTTGTAACGCAACTCCATCTCATCAACCACCCACTTGAGAGCCATAAGCACTTTTTTGGGGTCGGTGACAACCGGAGTGACCAGATGAGGCAGCTTGTTGTAGATCTGCATTTCCACAACCTTCGGATCAATCATGATAAAGCGCAGTTCTTCAGGGGTGAAGCGGAAGAGGAGGCTGGCGATGATGGAATTGATGCAGACACTTTTTCCGCTCCCGGTGGTTCCAGCGACGAGGCAGTGGGGCATTTTGGCGAGGTCGGCAATGATGGCTTTGCCGTAAACGTCTTTGCCGAGGCCGAGGGGCAGGCGTCCCCCGGAGTGCAACCACTCATCAGTTTCCAACAATTCGCGCAGGGTGACCTTCACCTTTGTGGCATTGGCCAGTTCGATGCCAACAGTGTCTTTGCCCGGGATTGGGGCCAGGATGTTGATACGGGCCGCGCGAGTCGCTCGGGCGATGTCTCGTTCCAAATTGGCAATGCGGTCCACGCGGACACCTTTGACCGGCTTGACCTCATACCGGGTGATGGTGGGTCCGAAAGTGATGTCGCCAGCGGTTGCCTCAATGCCAAACTCCTCCAACGTGGCCAGGATCGTGGACTGCATCGACTTGAGCTCGGTGTGATCGGTGGGCACGCGTCCCTCCATGTCCTGGGCATCCAACAGATCGAGCGGTGGAAGTTGGTAATTTTCCAAACGGAGGCTTGTGAGCGATGGCTGGGATTCCGGGTTCTTGGGACGGGACCGCGCGGCCTCGATTTCTGCCAGCGAGGGACGTTTGGTCGGTGGAGCGGTGCCATCGAAGATTTGCGGTTCCGACGCGGGCGTTTCGCCACGAACTTCAACCACGGGTTCAGGCTTGGACTTTTTGGTTTTTTTCTCAAGTTTCTCGGCCTTTTTGGCGAGTTCCTTGCGCTCAATTTCAATTCGCTCCGCTTCTTCCATTCCTGCCAACTTGCGCTTACGGGCTTCTTCCGCGCGAGTTTTGGCAGCATTCCATGCCTCCCGCAGCACATGAATCGGATGGAACCCAATCGCCAATACCAGGCTCACCAAATACAGCACCCAAAGAACCGCAGGGGCTCCCACCGGCCCGAGCGACCCGCCAAAAGCTTTTTCGCCAACCCACATCCCAATCCAACCACCCGGCCCCTCAAGACGGAAGGCTTCCCGCCAACCTTGAAGAAACCAGCCCTGCATCTGAATCAGGCAGGCCCCGGTCACAACCATTAGGACACTCCAACCAAAACGTTCTCGCATCCGGAATCCCCGGATCGACAACTTGGCCAAGCCGTAGCCGCCACTCACGATGATCCACAAGTAGGCGGCCGCTCCAAAAAAGAAATACAGATACCCAGCCACAATGGCTCCCACCACGCCGCAGAGATTATGGGTGACCTCCTTCGCCGCATTGGTCCAGCCAATCAGAGGCACCCATTTTGGGATGTCTTGCGGGTCATAAGAGATGAGGGCGATGGGGAGAAGCACGGCGAGCCCGATCAGCACCAAGCCGATCACTGCATCCCACGTGCTTCCCATGCGTGATTTGTTTGCCATGAATTGAACGGGACATCTTGCCTGATCCCGTCCATGACCGCAAGAAATCCTCAGAAATCCTCTGAAATCCTCTTTCCTCGACGGGATCCCAAAAATTCGTGTGTGGAATTTTGGGAGGGCGTCGTTACAAACGGTGTATGCACGATTTTTCGGATCAAACCCTCCTTTCCGCCTATGTGTCGCGTGGATGCGAGGATTCCTTCCGTTCTTTGGTGCTTCGTTATGGCGGTCTTGTTCATGCCACCACTCAGCGCATTCTGGGTAGTGGCCCTGACGCAGAAGACGCTGCGCAGGCCACATTCACGGCCCTTGCTCTGAAGTCCAAAAACATTGATGCAGACCGAGGGCTGGGGTCATGGCTGCATCGTGTGGCGTATCGTGCCGCCTTGGATATCCAGAAATCATCCAATCGCCGAACCCACCGGGAAGAAGAAGCGTTCCGTCGGGAAACTCTCCAGGGCAACGTACCTGGGCTTTCAGAATTGGATGAGGCGATCGAGAAACTTCCCACAAAACTCAAGGAAGCCATTGTGCTTCACTACATGGAAGATCGAAGTCTCGAGGATATCGCCAAACGCTGCGGTTGCAGCGAAAGCGCGATTTCCATGCGCTTGACCCGAGCCCGTGAGGCGTTACGAAATCGGCTGGGAGCGGCTTTCACTCTGACCTCTCTTGCCGGAACAACGGTCAGCAATGCCCAGGTCGAGGCCACGCTGACCTCAATTCGAATTTTGGATGCCGCGCAAGCTTCGTCGGGTCTTCGGCTGATGGAAATTGCGAGGAATGCCCTGCGTCCCACGTGGAGAGAATTATCAGGACCTGTCTTCATCGGAGCATCCGCTGCGGGATTCCTCATCATCGCGGCGTATTCCACCCCCCACATCACCGCTGCGGAGTCAGGACGCGAATTGCAACGCAAATTCCCAACTCCGCCTCAAGCAACTGCGACGCTAGCCACCTCAGTAGCCGTAGTAGTTGAAGAACATCCGCTGATAAAAATCATCAAAGAGAATCCGCCATGGGAGGAAAGTCAGCGCGTGACGAGCACCTTGGCCGCTTATCATTCGGAACTAAACCAAATCAAAGATGCCAGTGGTCTCACCCCTCTGCACTGGGCATTAAAACGGCGTGCCGATGATTATGCTGCTCTGTTGCTTCAGCGCGGAGCTGATCCAAATCTCGCAGATGATGGCGGACGTACTCCGATTTTTTATGCGGTGGAAGCCAAGTCCACGTGGTCATTGTTTTTGCTGATGCTCCGCGGGGCGGAAATCAACCGTGCGGATGCCCAGGGCATCACGCCTTTGGCTCACGCGGTGAAGGCCAATGATTTTGAAATCGCCGAAATCCTTTTGTGGGCAGGGGCAGACCCTTCTCTCGCAGGACCAGCCGAAGGCGAATTGGCAGAGTTGTTGAAGGATTACTCGGAACCCGGCATGCCGAGCGCTGAAGTGGCCGCATCCGGGTTGCCGGGATTCGTCAAAAATCCGGTTCATGATGCCGCCCGACGCGGTGATTTTCCGATGTTGGAAAAATACGTGATTGAGGGAGCCGGCGCGAATGTTCGGGATGAAAAAGGACGCACGCCACTCCATGAAGCGATCTCCGCAGGTCAGGCGGAAGTGGTCTTTTATCTATTGATGACCAGCGCGGATCCGAATGCCTCGGACAATGCTGGTCGAAGCCCCCTCAGCACAACCATGGGCTGGCTGGGAGGCGGTCTTGATGGCATGCGCCGCTTCCTTCTTGCCAAAGGGGCCAACCCCACATCCATGCGAAATGACGGTCACACGGAAACCACATGGAGTGTTGTGCGCGACAATGAACATGGCCTGCATTGGTTGATCTGGATGGGGGTTGACCTACGTCAGCAAACAAAGCACGGCACGCCTTTCGAGGTCGCAGTGCGTGAAGGAAACCAACGCATCATCAACCTCCTTCGACGCTATGGCATTGATGGCCCCACCCGTTTGAGCGATGACCCCGTTTGGCTCTTGCACAACGCCGCCAAACGCGGAGACCTCGCCATGCTTGATGAGGCCCTCGCTGCCGGAGCCCCCATCGATCAACCCACAGAAAGCGGCGACTCCGCTCTCATGCTCGCCATCACCAAACGCAATGTGCCAGCAGCACGCCACCTGCTTAAATATGGCCCTGACATCAATTTCAAAAATGCCAAATCAGGCACCACCCCACTCTTCTCAACCGTCATTTGGGATTATCCGGAAATGACCAGTTTCCGCGAGGACTTGCTGGAGGCCGGCGCTGATCCGAATATCGCACTCCCCAATGGTCTTACCCCCCTGATGCGCTCCATCTGGCATCATCCCACCACACCGCTCAAACAACTCATCGAATATGGGGCTGACCTGAATGCGCGCGATGACAAAGGACGCACCGCCCTTCGCAAAGCCATCGACGAAGGCAAACTGAAAACCGCAGACTTTCTTAGAGAGCAGGGAGCCACCGAGTGAAGTGATTTTATTCATGGCGACTAATGACCGCAGATAGGATAAATCGCCACATCTTGCTTCGAGGGATTTTTACGGATTCCGCCGAGGGGTTCTCCTCAATCAGATTTAATGTGGCGATAGCCAAGTGATACGGAAGAGCCGTTGCGGCCCTCAATCGCCATGGGCGGATCGATTGGATATAAGTTTTGGCAAAATCAAGGTGGTGTCGAGCCAAGGCCAGAGCCGCAGGCACCTCGGAAGCAGGGACATAGATACGGCCAATCGTTGAATCCTTGTGGCGATCACGAAGGATGTTCACCAACTGGAGTCCTTTGCCGTAGTTGATGCCAAGCTCCAACATTTCGACCTGCGGCCGGGAAGCAAATCCCCGGATTTTGTCCTCGCAAATCCTTGTCCAAAATTCCCCCACGCAACCGGCCACAAGGTAGGTGTAATGATCGCGCTCTTCAGAACTTAGCGGTTCCGGGTTTTTGCCTGCGAACCGTTGTTTGTCAAAGTCCTGACCTTCCTGAATCGTGGTCCACACATGTTCAATGGCAGCCCGGTCTGGCGATTGAGAAAGCAAGGCCAAACATTCCGCCTTCCTTGCAAGCAATTCTCGCTCGGCGTCGTTTGCTGCCCCGTCAGCTTCCGTATCCGATAACCTCGCCAGCAAATACGCAAGGGCAATCGGATCACGAACTTTGTGGGGAAGAAATCGCAGGGTCAGGAAAAACGAACGCGCCACCCGTTCAAGGAGGTCCCATGGGATCGGCACGGATTCCATGGTTATTGCAACCCCCGCACGCCAACTCTCAAGGTACGTATCCGGGAAGGCACGGACTGTCCGAGCCCAAGTAATGTGGCGCTTTCAATGTAACCGGACATCGGCTTCACCGAGGGCAGCTTGCTGGCCTTGCGCACTTCATCAATCATTTCCACCAGCGTCGCATCCAAAGCCACGGGGTCACGGCTTGCAAAAATTGCCCCGTTGTCCACGGTGAAATTTGGGTTACCATAAGGACCACCCGCGTACTGCACAATCAGGGCATCGAGAATCGTCAACACGACTTTGTTCCGAATGATTTCGTCATTATAAATTTCGGCAATATAGGGATCTCCGTGCTCGGGGGCTTTGGTGAAGCGCCTCCAATTGTCAAGGTTGGCAAGGGTCATTCCCGCCAGCGCGCCATTCACGCCAGTGAGGAAACTGTCGGTGGCTGAGGGGACATTGATGATTTTGGTGACATCCTGGGCCAAGATTTTTGAGTAGTAACTTTGGTTGCTCAATTGATCGCCCGAGGCCAGCAAATCGGCAAAGCGGGCCTCTTTGGAAAGCCCGAAGCGGCTGTCTCCCCAAATGAGTTTTCCGAGCACTGGTGCGGTGACCTGAGATTTGGGGTCATAACCCGTGGCAGGGTCCACCCAACGCAGCGTGTAGTCCGGCGAGTTTTTTTGGAACCCACACGCCAACAAATCGGCAAGGTTTCGGTCCCAGATCAGAATGTTTGAACGGGGAAGACCGGCGGATCTCAACCCTGACGCAATAGCCGCAGCGACCGCCTCTCTGGTGCCGCCAAGAATCCCGGCGCCGGTGGAAACCTTGATGCCAACCACGTCGGAAGGAGACACCAAGGAACGCCACGCCTCGGCGACTGTCGGCTGGTTGGTCAACTCCACCACCAGGCTGTCAACCATTCGCCGAACGATGGCAGCTTCAGGTTTTTTCCCCTCTCCGATCACCCGGGAGTCCAAGGCGTAATACACCTTGGCCTCGGGTAGGGAAGGTTTCAGTTCCTGCGACCAAAGGTGTATGGGCGCCATCCAGGCCGCAATCACACACACAACAAATTTGTTCATGTTGTTGAATCTTGCCGAATTACGCTAGAATTCCAGCTTCAATGATCCATCACCTCTACGTGCACGTGCCGTTTTGCCCAAAAATCTGCCCGTATTGCAGCTTTTACAAAACCGAGGCTGCGCGCGGCGGGTTCCGGGAATTTGTGGAAGCTGTGCTCGCCGAGGCTGCGCAGTGCCCGGTTCCCGTTCAACCCCGCACCGTGTTTTTTGGTGGTGGCACGCCCACCGCATTAAACTCTTCCCAGCTTGAAACCCTGATCTCTGGCCTCCAAAATATCTTTGATTTTTCGCATGTGAAAGAATTCACCGTGGAGATGAACCCCGCCACCGTCTCTCCAGGCAAAGCCGCCACCCTGCGAACTCTGGGGGTCAACCGTGCCAGCCTTGGCATCCAAAGCTGGGAGCCTCACACCTTGGAAACGTTGGGCCGGTCCCACACGGCGGACATGAGCCACAGGAGCATCGAGATTCTTCGCAGCGCTGGTTTCGACAACCTGAATCTGGATCATATGTTTGGGGTCCCCGGTCAAACGCCTGAGGATTGGAACAGGACGCTCGACCGCTCCTTGAAGTATTCCCCGGAACACCTCTCGGCCTACTCCTTGACCTATGAGGAAGACACCGAGTTCTTCGAAAAACTGGGACGAGGCGAGTTTTCTGCCAACGAAGGATTGGATGCTGACCTCTTTGAATCCACCATCGAAAACCTCGAAGCAAAAGGTTACGAACATTACGAAACATCCAATTATGCCAAGTCAGAAAAAGCCTGCCTCCACAATTTGGCTTATTGGCAGGGGGCGGACTTTCTGGGACTTGGACCCAGCGCGGTTTCCACCATGGGCACCGAGCGAACCAAAAACATTTCGGACACCACCGAATATGTCCGGCGCTGCAAAGCTGGCGTCACCGCCGCGGATGTGTGCGAGTCTCTCTCTGAAACTGACCTAAGACTCGAACGGATCGCCCTCGGTCTGCGAACCTCCTCGGGAATTGCCGCAGACGATATCCTTGATTCCAAAGCTGACCAGTTGATTGGCAACGGAAGACTTCACAAACACGCGGGACGGCTTTTCCTGACGCGTTCCAGCCGAGCCCTTGCTGACGAGGTGGCTCTCGAAATTGCGTGATGCTGAATCTTCCGTTAAAATCCCAGATCCGACCGATTCCCAAGTGAGCGACTTTCTTTATCCAAAATGCTATGACGTGATTGTCATCGGAGCCGGACATGCCGGGATTGAGGCCGCCTTGGCTGCGGCGCGCTTGGGTTGCGAAACGCTCCTGCTCACACAGAACGCTGACACGGTGGCGCAGATGTCCTGTAATCCTGCAATCGGAGGCCTGGCCAAGGGGCACATGGTGCGTGAGATCGACGCACTGGGGGGGATCATGGGTCTGAACGCTGACGCCACCGGCATCCAATTCCGCATGCTCAACGCCAGGAAAGGGCCCAGTGTCCGTGCCCCTCGGGCGCAATGCGACAAAAAGGCCTATCAGTTCCGAGCCAAAGCCATTCTGGAGGGAACGCCCGGCGTGGATCTCAAACAGGCGAATGTGACGAAGTTGGTTGTCGAGAATGATAGTGTGACGGGTGTCGAAACCAATTTTGGGCTCCGGTTTCAGGGCAAGTCCGTTGTGGTGACCACGGGGACTTTTATGCGCGGGCTGCTTCATGTGGGTCTGCGCAATCAGGCCGGAGGGCGTATGGGAGATACGGTCTCAACGTTCAGCGATTGCTTACGCGACCTTGGATTTGAAGTCGAACGCTTCAAAACTGGTACCCCCTGCCGCCTGCTGGCTCGCAGCATTAATTTTGAAAAGTGTCAGCGTCAGGACGGGGACAATCCCCCATCGGTCTTCAGCTTTCTGGCCAGCACCTTGGAACGCAAAGAGGACGATATCTTTACCCTCAATCAGTGGCGCGAGGGTTCCTTCCAAGCCCGACAAATTCCTTGTTGGATCACCCACACCAATGAAAAGACCCATGAGATCATTCGCTCAAACTTGGATAAGTCGCCTCTCTATGCTGGTGTCATCGAAGGAGTGGGACCACGTTATTGTCCCAGCATCGAAGACAAGGTCGTCAAGTTTTCCGAAAAACCGGCCCATCAACTTTTCCTGGAACCCGAGGGTCGCCACACCGGCGAGTATTATGTCAACGGGGTTTCCACAAGCCTGCCCTACGATGTGCAATATCATTTCCTGCGTTCGGTGGAGGGCCTTGAAAACTGCGAAATCCTGCGTCCAGGATACGCAGTGGAATACGACTACTGCCCGCCCACCCAACTCCGAACCACCCTGGAAACCAAAAAAATTGGGGGCCTTTATTTTGCGGGTCAGATCAATGGAACCTCAGGCCACGAGGAGGCCGCAGCCCAAGGCCTCATGGCCGGTGCCAATGCCGCGCTCAAAGTGCTTGGCCGTCAACCGCTGATCCTTGGTCGTCAAGAAGCCTACATCGGGGTTTTGATCGATGACCTTGTCACACGCGGAACGCCCGAACCCTATCGCATGTTCACAAGCCGGGCGGAGTTTCGTCTCCTCCTCCGACAAGATAATGCCGACCTGCGCCTCACTCCCAAGGCCATGGAAGTGGGACTCGTCTCCCCCGCCCGCCGAGCCCTCTTCGAAAAAAAGCTGGATCACATGCAATCCGCCAAGGCCATCGTGGCTTCAGAAAAATTGGACGGCATCGCTCTCGCGTCATGGTTCAAACGTCCTGAGAACACAGCGAAGGATCTCCCCCAACAGATCGCAACACAAGTGCCCCACGAAGTCTGGGAGGTTCTCGAAACGGATATCAAATACGCCGGATACATCGACCGGGAAGCCGTGCGAATGACCCGAATTTCTTCCCTCGAAAATAAACCCCTCCCCGCCTCTCTCGATTATTCCAAGATCCACGGCCTGCGCTTCGAGGCCGTCCAAAAACTCACCGCCATCCGCCCGGAAACCCTCGGCCAGGCAGCCCGAATCAGCGGTGTCACCCCCGCCGACATTTCCCTGCTCAGCGTCTGCGTGTTGAGGGGAGAATAAGATAAGGCGAATAAATATCCTTCTTTGCCGGTAGGGCGCGGCAGTCCCTTGCCCGCCGACCTCTCTCTCTCATGCGACGGTCGGCGAGGGACCGCCAACCCTACCAGCGAATGCCCGCTTCGCGCCTGCTTCTGTCCGTTCTTCCTTGATGTCGATGAAACCGAAACCCTTCAGGTCATATATCAAATTTCACATTTTTCCGACAACACCGCACCCCCACATATTCGGTCTTTTCGAGAATAAACTTCCGGATCTGAACCGTCACTGACCGCGCTCCGAACTCCGTGAGAAGGAGATGAACCATGTCGGAGGCGAGCGTTTCGATCAGTCGCCGAGGTGATTCTTTGGCAAAAGCCTCCAGCCGCAGACACACCTCTGCATAATCGATCGTGGCCGAAATCTCATCACCCAGCGACTCAAACAACGCGGGAGCAACGAGCGTCACATCCACCAAGAGTTTCTGAGGCACCGCAATCTCATCATCCGGCACGCCAACCTGACACCAAATCTCCAACCCCTGAATCAAAATCTCATCCATGGCATCATTCATGCCCCAGAATGGTGCCAGCAAGAACAAAATAAACATCCAAAAACTTGCGGGTATGATGTAACATTAAGCTTCCGTGAAAACCCATCACCTCCTCAGTTCCATACTCCTATCCACGATGCTCCTTCCTGTCACAACTCACGCCACCCCGGCCAGCGAGGCGACGAACAGCCTTGGTGCGGAATTGCTCACAGAATCCCTGCCTGAGAATACCAATGCCCTGATTTCGCCCTACTCGATTCAATCAGCTCTCGTGATGACGTATGCCGGTGCAGCTGGCACCACCAAGGAGCAAATGGCGACCACCTTGTTTTATCCGCCGGAAGGAGTGGTGGAATCCTTCGCAGCGCTACGGCCCACAATGACGGCACTTGGAGCAAAGGACAGTCCGATCACCCTAACTATTGCCGACCGCTTGTTTGGTCAGGTGGGGTATCCCTTCCTTCCCGACTACTTGGCACTTCTCAAAGAAAAATTTGAGGCACCGCTCGAGCTTGCTGACTTTATTAAGAGCCCTCGCGCAGCTGAGAAACGGATCAATGCCTGGGTGGAAGAACAAACCAGAGACCGCATCAAGGACCTCATTCCCGGAGGAGCGCTTAACGAGGACACTCGCCTTGTGCTGGTGAATGCCATTTACCTCAAAGCCCCATGGGCCATGCCTTTTCCCAAGTCAGCTACGGCGGATATTCCCTTTCACCTCTCGGATGGCTCAACGGTGGAAACTCCCGCTATGACCCAAACCGAAACGCTCGGATATCTGCGCGCTGATGGTTATCTGGCTGTGACCCTGCCGTACAAGAACCCTGACCTCCAATTCGTGATCCTCCTGCCCGACAAAGATCTGAAAGCTCTTGAAGGAAAAGTCACAGCCTCCTTTCTCGCCGGACTCGCTGATTTACCAAGAGAGCGGGTTGCTCTCACTTTGCCGAAATTCAAGTTAGAGCCACCGCTGCTATCCCTGTCCGACACCCTAATCAAACTTGGCATGCCCAGCGCATTTGATGTTCCTCCTGGCAGCGCGGACTTCTCTGGCATCGCCCACCGCAAACCTGATGACTATCTCTACATCTCGGAGGTCTTTCACAAAACCTTCATCGAGATTGACGAGGACGGCACCGAGGCGGCTGCGGCCACGGCCGTTGTCATGATGCGTGCTCTGGCGATGCCTGCGGATCCCGTCAAGGTGCTCATTGATCGCCCGTTTCTGTTTGCCATCCAACACCGCCCCTCCGGCACCTGCCTCTTCTTGGGTCGGCTCGTGAATCCCAGCAAACCGTGAATACTCTGAAATTTTTAGGATAGGCTGTGCGTACCCTCGTAGTTACCTCTGCCGACGAATCTTATGCGGGCATGCTTCGCGACCTCGTCGAGTCCCTTGAGCGATGCAATCCTCAACCCTACACCGCCTTGGCTTGCCTCGACGTCGGCCTCGCCCCTGAGACACGAGAGTGGATCGAACAGCACGCTGAGCACGTTGTTGAGCCAGCCTGGGACCTCCCTGTGAACGAGGCCAAACGACTACTAAGACCCCACCTTCGAGCACTCACCGCCAGACCATTTCTCCCAAGATACTTTCCCGGATATGATCTCTTTCTCTGGATTGACTCCGATGCTTGGGTGCAGGAACCCTCCACTCTTAACGCGTATCTGACCGCAGCCGCCACGGGATCAATTGCCATCGCATCCCATGACCACCCCGCTTATCGAAGGGGCAACGAACTCATCGAGTGGAGACTCCAACAGCGGAGAGCCTATTTTGGGGAACAGGCTGACCTCTCAAGCTGCCCAGCCAATTATTGGAATGCCGGTGTTTTTGCTCTCCGCGCCGATACACCACTCTGGAACCATTGGGCGCACCATTTCGCAGTTGGTTTGGCTGCGACCGAAGGGGATTTATGCTCCGATCAACTTGCACTGAATCATGCCATCATGGTCGAGCAACTCCCTGTCACCCCCCTACACACCTACTGCAATTGGCTCTGCCACCTCGCGATGCCATCCTATGACGAGCAACGCATGCGCTACTGCGATCCTATGGATAATTCCACCCTCGGCATTCTCCACCTCAGCGCAAAATCAAAACACCTCAACATCCGCCCCCACTGGCATCACCAGCCAGTTGTGGTGACCTGAGAAGCGGTGTGAGTTTTTTGGGAGTCTGCCGCGACTGGGATTATCAGGAATTCCATGTCGCAAAACCGGTGGAGAATTTAGCCTGCACTGCACTAGTATTTCCACCATGCAAAACAACACTTTGTTTCTCAACGACGAGTTGATGTATCGCGCTTTTGTGGACCGCGATGCCTCCTTTGAAGGTTTGTTTGTCATGGGGGTCCGCACGACTGGGATCTTTTGTCGCCCGACCTGCCCGGCCCGCAAACCGCTGCGTGAAAACGTGGAATTTTTTCCAAGAGCCGGGGATGCTCTGGCTGCAGGTTATCGGCCATGCCATCGCTGCAAACCCTTGGAGGCCAAAGGCCGCACACCGGACTGGCTGCAACCACTGCTTGAGACCGTGGATGAGGATCCCTCGCGGCGCTGGACGATGAGCGAGGTCCAAGACTTCGGGGTGGATCCTGCACGTGTGCGTCGATGGTTTCAGGCGCAGCATGGAATGACATTTCTCGCTTACCTGCGGGCGAGGCGGCTGGGCCGGGCATTCTCGCGCATTCAGGAGGGCGCGGGAATCTTGGATTCCGCAATGGATGCCGATTTTGATTCGGTGAGTGCGTTTGGCGAAGCGCTTCGAAAAATCACCGGCGAGTCTCCGGGCAAAGCGAGGGACCGTCATGCGCTACGAGTGAATCAGGTTCCCTCACCGCTGGGGCCGATCATGGTCGCGGGTGATGAGAAGGCGGTCCATCTCATCGAATTCTGGGACCGGCGGATGTTGGAAACGCAATTCACCGTGCTGGAAAAGCGGCTGGGGGTGGTGTTTTTCCCGGGCGAAACAGATCCGATCCGACAGATCGGTGACGAACTTGCCGCGTATTTTTCTGGCGACCTGCGCAACTTTAAAACCCCACTAATATTTCCCGGAAGCCAACACCAGGAGCAAGTCTGGCAAGCCTTGCTCACCGTGCCCTATGGCGAAACATGGACCTATGGACAGCTAGCCGCCCACGTTGGCCGAGCATCAGCCGTCCGCTCCGTCGCACGGGCCGTGGGAGAAAACCGGCTGGCCATTGTGGTGCCGTGTCACCGGATCGTCGGAGCCAACGGTCTCCTCACTGGATACGGCGGCGGACTCTGGCGGAAACGCTTCTTGCTCAACCATGAAGGAGGAACGGAATCCTTGTGAAGAGGATGATTTACGATTGCTGAGTGTTGATTTTTGAATGTTGATGGGGGGCACTTCGAAAATCAAAAATCGGCAATCATCACTCCAATAAGTTTACATGCGGGTCAGCACCATATGGGTGGCACGCTGCGACGCGACATGCTGGGTGCATGTGTATCCCAAATCAATGAGGTTGATGCCTTCAAATAACCGCTCACCCGAGCCAAGCACGACGGGGGCAATGACGACGTGCAGTTCATCGATCAGTCGCTCACGAAGATACTGCCTGATCGTCGTCGCTCCACCTCCAATGCGGACATCTTTTCCGTTGGCAGCTTCGCGGGCTCGTTCGAGTGCGAGGTGAATCCCCTCGGTGATGAAATAAAAGATCGTGCCGCCATCCATGACAAGCGCAGCCCGATGATGATTCGTGAGCACAAAAATCGGCATATGATACACAGGGTTTTCACCCCACCAACCTCTCCAACTCTCATCTAACCACGGGCCGCGGATGGGGCCGAACATATTCCTGCCCAAAATCCATGCACCGATATTTTGGAAACCCCTCGCCGCAAATTCGTCATCAATCCCTGTCTCCCTGCCTTGGCTTCCGAACAGTTGCACTTGAAACGTCCGAGTCGCAAACGCCCATCCATGAAGAGCAGTTCCGCCAATGCCAAGCGGGTTCTCCAGCCCCTGATTCGGACCGGCACCGAACCCATCAATCGAAATGGTGAAGCTTTCTACACGGGTTTTGGTCATGTGTTGGTTAAATAAGTTGCTCGCGGTTTAGTCCATCGTTGGCATTATTTTTTCCGATTTCTCCAGTATCCAGGTTCTCTGCTGCAGTGCATGACGGCGATAATGTACAGAAATCCGTCTTCAATGGAGTAAAGCACGGCATACGGAAATACATGCACGAGGACACGCCTGATTTCGCCGTCAAACTTGCGCCATGTCTGCGGTGAACGGCACGCGCTGCTTACCGCCGAGTAGATCGCGTCGATAAACCGTAACTCCAGTCCCGCCTGTCGTTCGGCGTAGAAATCAGCAGCGGCTTCAAACTCGGCGAGAGCCTCTGGATGGAACTCGAATCTCATCCCGCATATTTCTGACGGAGTCTGGCAAAAGCCTCCTCTCCGGGAACGGCAGTTGTATGACCAGAGCGCAGTTCCTGTAAACGTCGGTTTCCCTCAGTGGCCCACAGTTTATGGATGTAGCCATCTTCAGCTGGATCCAGGCTCTCAACCAGCCGATCAGCGAGCAATGCCCTCGCCTCGCTTGGAAGCGCAAGTGCCTCTTCCGCAATCTCCTCTACGCGCATGTGCATAACCGGAGCATACTGATTGGATGAAGTGCTAGCAAGCGCGCAGTTTTGATCTGCCAACGAGACTGTCAAAAAAACCCCTCCCGCCCGACAAGCCCAAAAATCATTGCGCAGAAATGGCCTTGGGAGGCCTGTTTCATTGGGTGCCCGCTGTGTTATGATTCCCCCAAAGCTTTGAAAATTGCGATTCATCAGGTTTTCCGACAGTCTCAACGTCCCCAGTGACCTATCCCTGCTTGCTTTCGGCATTCCTCCTGCCCGCGAAGCGGATTCAGCAGGAGGTATGCCGAAAGTCCCGAAGGGACAGGAATTAGGTCGACTGGCTCGTT
>JBGTLQ010000237.1:0-15326 GCA_041744075.1 Terrimicrobiaceae bacterium | reverse complement strand
GGAATTATCAATAAGTTCTAATCAAAAACAAAACCTATTAAACGAAACTGGCACCAAGTATACTTGGTGCCAGTTTCGTTTAATAGGTTTTGTTTTTGATTAGAACTTATTGATAATTCCACCATCCGCATCACGGGATGTTCCATTACCAGTCATTTCCGGCAGAGGGATTCCAGCAGAACCAATGTTTGCTGCAACGTTGCCTGCGATGAAGTTAAACACCGTGGCGACGGTTGCATTGCCTGGTGAATAGAGCAGCTGTTGGTTGCTCCAAGCAGCATAGCGGCCCGTGGTCACTTTGACGCGATCCTCAGGTGTCAGAGTTGAATTTGTTGTGTTTCCGAACTGAGCCAACCCATCAAGGCGCACTCCGTCATATCCGAGGATGATGGCGAGTGTGTTCCCTTGGGAAGCCCATGCTGCATCAGCTGTTGAGAGCCATGACACGAGGAACAAGTTAGCAGGAGGCTCGAGTTGCTGAATGTCGTCGTTCGTGATGTTTTGACCTTGGTCATCAACTGCAAGAACTTCGGTATTTTCCGTGGTTTTACGGAAGTCAACACGAAGGTCACCACCACTAACGTATCCACCATTACCGTCCGTGTTCTGACCCCAGACGGTGGAGCGGTTTGTTGGTGTTGCTACCAAGCCGCCAGTCGTGTTGATTCCAAAACCGCCATCACGAGGCACAAGCAAGATGCTTGGAAGGACGGTTGTGTTTGAGCGGTCGTAGCCAACATGTTGTTTTACAGGTTGGTCAGCACCATATCCAGTTTCAGCGAGGTAGGTGGTGCGGGTGCCCGAACCATCGTTACGACCGCTGGCATAAACCTTGTCTGTGTCAGCCAAATTGCCAGTGAAGTAAGAGAGCGGCACGCTGCCTTGTGAGAACAAGGTGCGGAACTGCTGACTCGTCACGTTGGTGATGTTGGCTGTGCGAGGGTCGTCGCGCCAGGTTTTGTTTGCGACCATGGTGAAGGTCACCACACCAATGGGTCCACCCGCAGAAGCGCCTGGAATTGGTGAAGCTTCTTTACGAACATCGGAGAACGAGAGTTCAGCGACATCGGAGGAGGTGTTCCCTCCAGTATCAACACCGGCGTTGTTGCCTCCAGCAACGGGAGTGAATGCATCGATTGCTGTTGTGTTGAAGAACACAGGATTCGTAGGAATGCCATCAATGGTTTGGTTGGGTTGGAAAACCGCACGCAAACCTTCGGTTGAACCGTTCCAGCGAGTGCGGATCGTCAGGTTCGTGAGGTTACCGAAGTTTCCACGCCATGCTTGCAGGCTGCCGCCATTCAATCCACCGTTGTGGATCGATATGAAGGGTCCGCCAGCATTGAAGATGGCATTGATTGTGGCTGTTGCGCCCTGACGGAAGGCCGTGGCCCCGGTGATGTCAACGACTTGGGCATGCACGGAGGCCGCCATGGAGAGAGCAGCAAAGCTGCCAAGGAATAGGGATTTTTTCATAGTATTAGATAATTGAGATAAGAGTTTTATTTTAAATTAAGCATTGGCACGGCGGCGGTTACGCAAGGCGAGACCACCGATCGCGAGTGCGATCATTGTTGCAGTTGTTGGCTCAGGAACGGTCAGGAAGCCGACTTCGCCTGTGCTTTTGAACACGACATTGCCCAAGAAGAGGGGTGTCAAGGCCACGCCGACAGGGTCGGTCGAGAGAAAACCTGCATTTGTTGCCGAGGGCTTCATACGATATAGATCGAGGACAAGAATGACGTCATTTTGGCCGCCAAAGCTGAAAGGAGCAGCCAAGAAGTTACCTACCCCTGCTAGGTTGGCGAATTGCACACCACCTATGGGTGCCTGATCGTCGAGCGTGCTCGAGCCTGCTGGCTCGGAGAATGGGGATGCTGCTCCAGGCTGAGTTTCGAACTCATTTTGCACAACATTCATACTTGAAGTCCGTGCAGCCAAAACAGCATTATCAACTAATGTTGAGGGGCTTGATGCTGCTTGACCGGGATTGATCGTATTACCGCGGGCCTGGGTAAAGTAGACAGTTCTGTTTGAGTCACCAGTTGTACCAAATTGGTTATTGATGAAGCTTCCGTCACCTCTAGTACCAAATGCTCCTGCATAGAGATTTGTATTGATGTCCCAATCAGCCCCGTAAACGGCGTCATCTGAAAGGAAGCCACCAAAACTATCCGTCACAAGGACAGAGTAGGCGTCGGTGTTCCGCTGATCACGAATAGTGCTGAGATTCCCAGCAGCGACAGTGACGATGTTAGTACTGAAGTCTGGATCGTTGCTCTGGAGAAAGAATACCAGATCTAGATTCTGAGCGTATCCCGGATTTGCCTGTGCGGAGCCTAGGGACAGAAGTCCCGTGGCGACCACTGCGGCCAGACCAAGGATATGGTGCTGTTGTTTTTTCATTGTGTTATTTATTTTTGTTTTTTGGTTCTAACGGTTGGTTTTTTGATGCCCCTGCCATTGAGCCATTCAGGGTCGCCGTGAGGCGCTTGTGGGCGAGCAGCCAGAACAGCACCGCTCGTTGGGATGAGGTATAGAGGGTGAGGTGATGTGGTGACCACCCTTTCATTGTTACAATTTTGTCACATAGGGTCGGGGGCTACTCCACGTAGGGTTTTCCCTCTTTGTAAAGAGCAAGAAGTTTTTCGTAGTGCTTGATTTGGGCTTCCGGTTCGGCAGCTTCCTTGGCGACGATGATGGCAGCCTCGGCAGAAATGACAGCTTGCTTGAATTCCCCGCAAGCTGCCTGGGCGGCAGCCAGTGTGCTTGGGTAGGCGGATTTTCCGATAAAAGCAAAGTTATTTAAGGCAAGTCCTTTGGCCTCCTCGGGTTTGCGAAGGGATTCCTCGCGAGTGGTGGCAAGGAGCCATGCGAGAAGGTTCTTGGTGCTGGGCGCCTCCGGGTCGGCCTCCAACCCACGGCGGAGCACTTCAATGGCAGCACGGTGATAGCCAGCACGTTGGCAGTAGCTGGCGATGGTAAAGCACGCCTCAGCGATTTCGGCATCAGTCTTTCCGACAAGTCCCTGTCCAAAGTGAATCCGGGCCGGCATCAGATCGTCCGAAAGAAACAGAAATCCCGCAAGTTCCAGATGGGCGTCGCTCAGGTTGGGATCCAATTTGACAGCCTGAAGATATTCATTTTTGGCACCTTGCATTTCGCCGCGCGAGGCAAGGAAGCGACCAATCCCAAGCCGGGCCTCGGCCTCGGTCTGGTCGGGCTTGACCTCAAGAATTGCCACCCACTCGTTTTTGAATTGATCGTGCATGGCGTAATGGATGGGCGTCACCCAGCGAGGGAAGGCATGACCGTAAAGAACGGCGTCCGCAAAGGCGTCCTTTGGCTCTGAGCCGGCGGGGAGTCCCCGTGCAAGGCGGATGTAAGGCGCCGAAAATTCGTCAATCGAAAAGATGACGACATGAGTGATGCCACGACTTTTGAGCAAATCGAGGGCTTCCTTCTCCGTCTGTGCAGCATACATGTCGGCCGCTGCCTTCAGTCCTTCGTTATTTTCCCAGTAGAGTGTTCCCACGCTTTGCATCCCCCCAAAAAATGACAGCCATGTGGAGGTCGTCGGTCCGCTGAGGACACGCATGGGCTTGTCACCATTCATGCGGCGGAGGGTCTGCGCCGTGTCACGCACAAGGATCATAAAGGCTGAACCAGCGCCAATGTTGGGCTTTTTGCCGGACGTTTCCACATGGAAAATAGCGGTGGTGACTGGATGGGGCAAAAACACAAGCGCCATGAGGGCGATCATGATCCCCTTCTCCCAAATCTGAAATTTGTGGAGCGCTTGGGCCGCAGAAATTCCTCCCCACGTCGCAGCGAGGGCTGCCAGCCAAAGCGCATCAGCAATGCCCAGCCAGCGGACTTGGATCACGCCCAGCAGCGTCAGAACCAAGGCTGGCCCGAGCCCCAGCAAAAGTAACGCTTTCCATGTACGGTCCAATGTCTTTATGAAAAGCAGCCTCACGGCCACAATTGCTATGAAAGGAATCAGGTTAAGAATGATCAGACTGCCCTGCAAATCCAAATCCTCCAAACGGGCCATCACGTGCTTGAACTCGTGAATATAATCCTTATGGAGCGCCCATAAAAATGGGTCGGAAACCTGGAAAAAGCGGGCCGGGTCAAGCTTGATAAGAGCAGGAAGAACCAGCATACCCAGGACGGCGAGAATGGTGAGTGCCAGTTGGTGTGAAGAAGCCCATGGAGGTACCCCAGTCACCCGCCACTTGCCAAAACGAGCCATCAAGTCCCCTGCACAAAACCATGCCAAGGCATAAAGGGGATGGTTCACTTCAAGCCGCATGCCCAGATGGTTCGGGAAATACTCCAGCGCATAAAAAAACAAAGACCCCAGCGCCCCGGCAATGCCCCACACTCGCCAAAGCGAAGGGTCAAGGATCGTGCGAGCGGGCTTCCCATCGCTGCTGGTCTTGAGAAACCAGCCAGCAAGGGCTCCCAAGCCCACTCCAGCCAAAACTGGGACAATCGTGGCGGCACTGATCCATAACCCAAACGCTCCCGCCAAACCGCTGGCGATAAACCACCGACGGGCCAGTACCCGGCCTACAAACGGTCCGGAAACTCCGGTTTCAGATTTCGTGGTTACCCACCCGGCTCCACCCAACAACAAAAAGAGGGAACAACACATCGCAGCGACAGCCGCCAAACCGTGATGATCGGGATATCCCACAACAAACAGTTCGTAGAGTAAATAAATGGCAAAGAAACCTAATGCCATGACGACCCCGGCAACTGTACCAAATGATCGGTACACCAGTAACGGGAGAATCAACAGAATCGGCAGCAGGAAAAAGGTATTGGCGAAAGGGGTTACTGCCTCCATTGATGCTGCCAAAGGCAGCCCGGTGAAGAGGCTGTGTATCTTTCCATTAAGCATCAACCACCAAATAAATCCATGGCTCCAATGAATCTCCCGACCCTGCGGGGCATTGTCAGTGTCTGTGTGACGGATTCGCCACCCCCCCTCGGAAACCAGTCGCTGAGAATGCATGAGCCATTGGTAGCCATCCGCCCCCACGGAGGGCAAAATCAGACGCCGCATGCCACCCTCGAAGCCCGTTGGAGACGCAGGGTCAACGGTGGGGAGCAGAGGGCCCAAGCCATCGTTGATGGTGACCTCAATGACGCCGTAACGCTGCCGAGAGTCGATCCAGATCATGGCTGCCGAAAAGAGGATGGCTCCAAGCACAATGAACAAACCAAATCTTTTGGACTTTGGAGAGAAGGCTGTAGAGGTCTTATGATCGTGAGCGTCGGCAGAGTGGGTAGTCTTTAGGTTTTCCATGAGTGAGTTAACGGAGATTTGGAGCGGGATTATCCTGGGTTGTGGTTTTGAGTTCGTTCAACAATTTTTCAGCTTCAGGCCGGATCGGGGAATCCATGGCAATTTTTTGAAGCAATGTTGCCAAGCCAGCCATGGCAACAATGGTTTGCCCATTGGCCTTGAGAAGCCGCAGCCTAAGAAATTCGAGATCCGGATTGTTGGGTTCCAAGCGGGAGGCCGATGCCACAGAAGCTAAGGCGGCATCGAACTGGCCCTCATTCCCGAGAATAACGGCCTTGACGACGTGGGGCTCAGTGGATTGAGGATCAAGCCTTATCCCGACTTCGATATCCTGTATAGCCTGCGCAACTTGCCCGGACTGATAAGCCGCACGGGCCATGTTGAGGTAAGTGCTTGTGCTCAGATGAGGAGGAGGTTGTTCCATTGATCGCACTTCCTCCCAAAGCCCTTTCACGGGCAGTGTGAAATCGGTGACGACATGATTAGCAGGTAATAGAATGCTGATCAGCGCCACGCAGGGCAGCCCGATGGCTGAGACCTCGATCGAAGCAAGACGTTCCACAAGAAAAAAACCCCACGCTGCCGCCGGCAGGAGTAATACCATCGAACGACTCAGATCATTGGCCGTTGCAAGACCAACAAGAGTAAAAGCAATCACAACAACAAAGAGGCCAACCGAGCGGAGGCGATCCCCGGAGACGAATAAAAGCCCAAGTCCCACCAGCAGGGGAATCCATGCTCCCCGCAATCCTTCCCACATCCCAAAAAGATGTCGGTGCCATGGGATTTTTAGAAAAGCCACATCGGAAAAGTAGCCGCCCACCGAGCCAGTTCCTTGGAGGGACTGGAGGTAAAAAAACCGCACGATCAGATACAAAAACACTAACGCGCATGGGAGAAGAGCCTCGCGGATTGCCCATTTAAAAATGTCTCGAATCTCCACGCCACTTGAGAAAAACCGAACAAGGAGACAAATGGGCATCGCGATCACAAAACGCTCATCAATCCACACGGCCAAAACAGCCGCCAAGGCCACGGCCCAACGCCTTGGGGAAAACGCCACCACAAGGAGGGCCAGCGCCAGCCACGCATCATAATATCCCAACCACGTTATGGAGGTCATGAACCATGCCCCTCCTCCAATCAATATCGCAAAGGCCACTCCATTCAGAAACTGCGGATTCACCGATTGCCGACAATAAAGGAAGGCGCAAAACATTACCAAAGCCAGGCCTCCCACATGAGCCAAACCAAGGACCACAGGCGCAGGGAGCTTTAGCCCGTGCCCAATCACGGGAAACAAAAGCCGCCACCTCACAATTTTGTGGATGGGATCTTCAATCGGCCTGCCGGGCTGCTCGACTTGCAGGGCAACATTGGCCCCACGACGAACTTCAATCTGATTAGAAAAAACCTCGGGAACCCTGAGCCATGCGCGATAAACAGCAAGCGGAGGGGCAAAATGAATCAGCAGCAAAAGGAAGGCCAGCCCCCCGATCAACCAAGGCTTGAACGAGGAGTTTGCTACTGAAAATGTGGGAGCCGATCCGGACATGAACGGTCACGCTTGACAGGAAAAATGGTTTCGCCAAGTCGGAAATTATGACGAAAATGTCACATAACTTTGCTTCCTGCCCCATAGGATTGAGCAAAGCTCAACCTGCGCGAGGAGGGATCTGATGGTTTTAATGACCTCATTGCAAGACACATGCATAGAAAGTTATGACCAGTTTTTTTACGAAGATTCTCCGAGGCGAGGGCCCATCCTCACTCGATGAGCATCCCTCCACCCATCAGACTTCTTATGCTGGGTGGGCTTTCACGGCGTTGGCTCTGTTTCTGTGGTTCATGGTCAGGAATGACTATGGCGTGTCATGGGATCAGTCCGTGGATCTTCGTTTCGGGCAGGCGGTTTTTCGCTATTTCACTGAGGGGTTTCACTATGAGCGGATCACCGAATACCCGGTTGCCAACCTGAAATTTTATTCTCCTTTGGTGGCCCTTTTGGCGTCATGGGTTGCTGCAACGACCGGAGCAAATCTTTTTTCGTGCGGGGCAGCGATTATTGGATTGTTCTGGGTGGCGACCTTTTGGCCGGTGTGTCAGGTCGCCAAGATACTGGGAGGCTCAGCGGCCTCATGGCTAGCGGGGCTGGCCTTGCTTGCGATGCCAACCTATATGGGCCATGGATTTATCAATGCCAAGGACCTGCCCTTTGCAGCCGCTGTCGCATGGTTTTTGCTGGCGATTCTTTGGTCAACAAAAAGGCGACACCTCCGGTGGCTGGAAATTGTGGTGCTGGGGTTGGCCTTTGGGATGGTGCTTGCCGTGAGGCCCGGTGGTTTTTTTGTTGGGGCTTTGTTTTTTGTTCCTCTCTTCGAACATGGCGTGCTTCAAAAACCTCTAGCGTTCGAGTGGCCAAAATTTTTGAAAGTCGGCCTTTTACTCGGCTTATCGGTGGTTCTGGCTTGGATTGTGATGATCGCACCCTGGCCATCCGCCCACAAAAGCCCCCTCTGGCACCCGTTCGAAAGCATGATTCTGGCCAGCAAGTTTCACGAGGCATACCCAGTGTTGTTTCAGGGAGCCCAGGTCCAGAGCAACAAGCTCCCTTGGAATTATTTTTTCGTCTATTTTGGGCTCACTATTCCCCCGCTGATTCTTCTCGGCACCATGATTGGCCAGGCCCGGCTCGTGGTCATGACCCTTAAAGGTTCAAAACGGAGCCAGCCAATGGCCCTGCTCTTCCTCATTTGGTTTCCCCTGCTGGCATTCCTTGTTCTCCGCATGAATGTGTATGATGGAATTCGTCATTTTCTTTTTCTGCTCCCGCTGTTTGCCATCTCGGCGGCCATCGGCGGTGCGAGGCTTGCAGGCATGCTTCCGAAATCGTTGGGAATTCTGAGGGGTGGCGCTATGGCTGTGGCATTTGCAATTTCAATCCCAAGCCTCTGGTCCCTTCACCCCTACCAATACAGTTATTATAATCTGTTCGCAGGTCCGCGAGGGACCCTGCACCAAAGATTTGAAACCGACTACTGGGTCACCAGCTACAGGGAAGCGGCCGAATGGGTTCGCAATCAGGAGGTGAAAGCTCCCCGCGTCGTGCTTGCAGCCAACGCCTTTTCGGAACCTGCTTTTTTGAACTTTTCATCGCCGGATTTGCAATTCTTCTCTGTGCTAAGCAATTTGAAAAACGAACCATGGCCAGATGGAGCGGATTTTTATGTTGGTACCGTTCGGTACGGGCAGAGCGAGAATTTTTCCTCAACACCCATTGTGTTTAAAGTCGAACGTGATGGGATCCTCATGAGTGTGATCAGGAGCCCAAAGCCTCAATCAGACTCCGGTTTGCGGTAATCGCTCTGCACAAAAAACTTTTCGAGCCACACATAGAGGCAAATAAAAAGATAACGGCTACCCATTTCTTTGATCTTAAGTTTGGCCACGCCCTTCCGCCGGTTTCGCCAGATGATGGGAATCACGGTGTGGCTATACCCTCGCACAATAGCCTTCAACGGGAGTTCAACAGTCAAATTAAAATGTGGAGAAAGAATTGGTCTGACGCCATCAATCACGCTCTTTCGATAGGCTTTGAACGCATTGGTTGTGTCATTTAGCTCCAGCCGAAAGAGGGTTTTTATAAACTGATTCGCGATGCGGTTTAAAACGTATTTGACAGGTGGGTAATCGATGGTCCCTCCCCCTTTCATAAATCGGCTTCCAAACACGCAGTCGAAACCCTCGTTCAGTTTCTCCCAATACCGCACGACATCCCGACAATCATCCGATTCATCAGCCATCATTATCGCCACGGCATCACCCCTCATGGCATCCAATCCCGCCACAATGGCACGTCCAAATCCATGAGCCCCGCTGCTCTTGATCGCATGGAGCTCTGGGATTTTCTTCTGGGTTTCTTGGAGAATTTCCCATGTGCGATCCGTCGATCCGTCATCAATCACAATCACTTCGTGCGGAATATTATTTAGACTCAGCTCAAGGTGGAGGTGCTCAATGGTAGAAGCAACACATCCCTCCTCGTTCAGAGCAGGGATAACAATAGAAAACAGCTGAAGCGGTGCCGACACAAAGTAGTTTTAATCAGACAATGTTGGACTTCGCAATGTCCTTACGCCGAGTGGAGGGGGAAGGCAGGTAATCTTGAATGATGAAGGGCAGGCATTTTGAATCAGAAATTCAAGGATCCAAAATTGCACTCCAGTCTTGCCAACTCGGCGGAGTGGTTGACTACGGCTTATCAATCAAGGTGTGATTAGAGGTTGGGGATGTTGAATGTGGGTGTGCTATTCTGGCCAGGGGGCATGGGCGTCTCGCCCAATACTGTTGCTTTAGCAATTGACGACTTGTCGGCCTCTGGTTAATTTACGGCATTGGATTGTCGGGAAGCACCAGCACAGGAGTTAGCCTCTCTTTATCCAGAGCGATGGGAGGTTGAACTCAGAATCAAGGGGGCTAAGGAAGTTCTTCGTGGCAAGGAGATCACTTTGCGCAGCAAGGTCGATGAGCTTGTGCGCCAGGAGTTTTGGGGATTGCTGCTGGCGCACTATTTGTTGCGCCGAACGATGGCCTTGGCCGCATTGGATCGAGTGCGAAGTCCTGACACGCTGAGCTTTTGAAGGCCCGGCATGAAATCAACTTGCTGGGAGACCTTAAAACAGGTGGAGATGTGCTAAAGCAACAGTATTTGGCGGGACGCCCGTTCCCCCTAAACAGAAACACGCACAGGTTTTGCTCTCGGAC
This sequence comes from Terrimicrobiaceae bacterium, assembly GCA_041744075.1. Taxonomy (GTDB): domain Bacteria; phylum Verrucomicrobiota; class Verrucomicrobiia; order Chthoniobacterales; family Terrimicrobiaceae; genus JAJTZA01. The sequence goes on along the minus strand of JBGTLQ010000237.1, from coordinate 5,242 downwards.
GGGTGATGCTATCACGCAAGATCAGTTCGGAGGCGATGGATCGCACTTCAGGGTCGCGCTCAAAATCCTGGCGCCTTAATTCCAACAGTTCGCAAATCCCTTTGGCGGCTTCCAATCGGTTGGTTTTAATTGTTGTGAGACCGGCTCGTGTGCTTTCTGCGATATCATCCACGCCAACAACAGAGAGGTCCTTGGGCACCGACCATCCTCCCAGTCGAGCGGCGTGCATCACCCCGCAGGCCACAATATCATCCCCACAGATGACAGCCGTTGGTGGGTCGCTGAGTGCGGCAAACCGTCGGAACGCATTTCGTCCCCCCTCCGCGCCGTCTTCCCCAAAATAAATTAGCGACTCATCAAGCTTGCGCCCTTTTGAGGTCCTGTTTTTCGCATAAGCCCGGAAACGCCCGGTTTCCCGGCACCTGGAAAAGTTTTGTGCCGTGTAGGCGATGCGGGTGTGCCCGAGCTCTTCGTAATGGGTCATCACCCGGCTGATACTGTCAAAAAGCTCATACCGCAGAAAATCAAAGCCAGGAATCGGATTGCCGTGGAGAAATACCATCGCAATGCCCCGGGCTTTGAGTTGCTCGAACATGGGCGGATTGTCATGGTAATGCGATTGATCCAGGATCAGGGCATCGGTCTCACCGGCCGTCCACTGCAAGATCATTTGCGCTTCCCGCTTTTTGTCGTTGTTGGAAATACCAATCAGCAGAGTGATCCCCGACTTCTCTGCCTCGTGATTCAAGGCCTCCACCAACTCCGCATAATAGGGATTGTGCAGATGCGGGATAAGAATTCCCCAGCGGCTCGTCCGCCCCAGCTTCATCATCCTCGCGCCATTGTGAGGGATATAGCCAATCTCATTCGCCGCCCGCATGATCAACTCCTTCGTGGCAGGCTTGATCCCGGCTTGATTGTTGAAAGCTCGGGAAATGGTCCCACGCGAAATCCCCGTGTAATCCACCAGATCAAAAATCGTTGGGCGCGCTGATTTTTTCATGTAATGCCTTGAGTCAAGCAGAACAGACCCCTTTCAGCAAGCAGCTTGCGTTGTGCCGTTGGACTGGGAGTTGGCATTCTGGCCGAAGGGAATGAACCTCTGGCCTGGGGAGTTTTGCTGGTCTTGCGAGACTCAAACTTAATGCGGACAGCACACCTCATTCCCCCTGACTTTGAGATGACCTTATCCCTGTGCTGGGAACTTTCACTTTTCTACGTAGCCCTCCTGCCTGATTTTCGGGCACCCATGGAACACAAAAAACTCTATTCCTCAACGCAGCAAGCTCACATCAAGGGATTTATCTGCTCTCTCAAACCCGAACAACGAGAAACCTGAGGTCATTTTTCAGACCAACTTTTTTTCGTGATGGTTCCCGTTTTGATTGACGGATGCCCTTGGATGGGTTCCACTGAGACTTGCGCATGAATACGACATACGGGCACTTTGAGGATGGGAAATCCGATTTCACCATTACGAACCCCGCCACCCCCCGAGCCTTCGATAATTTTCTTTGGAATGATGTGATTTTTTCCAATATCCAGCAGACGGGAGTGGGGTATTGCGATTACCAGATGGAGGACAAGGAAGGGGTGCAATTGTTTACTGGCGTGGGGCGCATCTGTGATTTTGATGTGTTTGGACGCGATCACCTGATGAGTCGGCTTATCTACGTGAGGGATAATGCGACCGGGGAGTTTTGGAACATCAATTGGGAACCCGTGAGACGGGCCTACGAAAGTTATGCCTGCACGCATGGCCCCGGCCACACCACCATTCGCACAACCGTTGATGGCATCCGTGCAGAATTCCAGATATTTATACCTATCGGTCAAGATCCCGTGGAGTTATGGTCGATTCGCTTGGCAGACCTCTCTGGGCGGGAGCGGTCATTGTCGGTTTTCGCCTACAACCAATTTCAGTTCAAATACAAGTGGGGATTTGACAGTTATGGCGACATGATTTTCCGAGGGGTTTGGATGAACCATGACCTCAATGCCGTGGTGGCCTCCAAGCATCCATTTCGGAAGCCGCACAATCACCTCATTGGTTTTATGACTTCTGACCGGGCGATCACGGGTTTTGATGGAAGCCGGGATGCCTTTGTGGGGACCTACAACAGCTTGGCTGACCCAAAAGCCGTGGTGCAGGGATCCTGCACCAACACCCCAGGCTCTTCAGAAGCCACCATAGGAGCCGCTCAATTTGATGTGGTTCTGCCTCCTCATAGCGAAGTGGAGTTTTCGATCATGGTTGGCGCGACGGATGACGAATCGAAAATTGCCACCCTGAGGTCACGATACCTTGGGGATGTGAAAGCTCATTTTGAGGCCCTTCAAGATGAGAAAAAAGCCTTGGAGAATCTGAATCGCGTCACCACCCCGGATCCTCATTTTAACCGGATCGCAAACACCTGGGTGAAGCAAGCCGCGCTGTTTGGTGCCACATGGTGCCGCTGGGGCTGGAATGGTTATCGCGATATCGTTCAACACGGCCTGGGAGTCGCAGCCATCAAACCGGAACGCACGCGCGAGATCTTGCTCACGGCCTTTAAGTATCAATGCCAATCTGGATTAGCACTGCGAGGCTGGAATCCGGTGGACGAAAAAGCCTATTCGGACAGCGCCCTTTGGCTGATCTTCACATTGGTCGCCTACTTGAAGGAAACCGACGATCTGGCCATCCTGGAGGAGCAGGTTCCTTTCTATGATGGAGGAACGGATACGGTTTTTGGTCATATTCAGAGAGCCCTCGACTTTTTGGAAAACAACAAAGGTGTTCATGCGCTCTGCCTGATAAAATTTGGAGATTGGAATGATTCCCTCACCGGCGTTGGCAAAGAAGGCCGTGGGGAAAGCGTCTGGCTCAGCCAGGCTTGCGCCGAAGCGCTTCGTCAGATGGCAGAACTCATGCAGCATTTGGGAGACGAATCTCTTGAACTCGAATACCTGACCCGCAGGGAGCGGTTGTTGGAAGCAATCAACAGCGAAGCATGGGATGGCGATTGGTACACACGGTGTTTTGATGATCAAGGCAAGCCCCTCGGCTCGCACAAGAATGAGTTTGCCAGGATCTTTATGGAAACCCAAAGTTGGGCTCTCATTTCTGGAGCGGCCAATGAGGAACGCGCTGAACGTCTGATCGAATCCAGTGACAACATCCTTGGCACACCAGCAGGCTATCTCCTGCTGGCTCCCTCCTTCAAACGCGAAGATCCCAGCATTGGCAGGATCAGCAGCCTGGAACCCGGGATTTGCGAAAATGGCACTGTCTATTCGCATCTGAATATTTGGATGATCCTAGGTCTTCTGCGCTACGGGATGGGTGACAAGGCCTATGAGATTTTTCAGAGGATATCCCCGGGTTACATCGAAGGGGATATGGCCATCAAGGAACAATGCCCCCCCTACATGTACGCCAACTGTTACTTTGGACCTGAACACCGCAACAACAGCTTTCAAATGGAATTCACGTGGATCACAGGATCTGTCGCATGGTTTAATACCGTGCCCACACAGGAAATGTTGGGGGTTCGTGCGGACTATGACGGATTGGTGATCGATCCCTGCCTGCCCTCATCCTGGGACCATTGCGAAGTCGAAAAATCCTTCCGCGGTGCAGACTACCACATCACCATCGAAAATCCCCATCATCTCCAACGCGGCATCGTTTCCCTCACATTGAATGGTCACCCCATCAAAGGAAATCGCCTTCCTCTCCCAAAGGCAGGAGAGCAAAATTCAGTAACCGTAGTGCTCATGCCACTCGAAGAGCATTCCGATGATCTCCAAATCCCGCAACTTCAAGAGGTCGGGAACTAACACTCTGATCCCATAGCGCTCACCATTTAGATAGTTGCGGCATTATCATATCGCAGAATGCTTGTAAGGGCCGCTGCCAAAGAGGACAACATTTGAGATGAATGATGCCCAATTCACTTATGGCCCCGCTTCAGCCAAGGCGGCGGTGAGCCTCACTTACGATGATGCGCTTGAGGGTCATTGGCGTCATGTCGCTCCCGCTCTGGAAGCTCAAGGATTGAGAGGAACTTTCTATGTCGTGCCTCGTCCAGCGTTTGTCGAGCAGGTGGAACGGTGGCGTCAGGTCGCCCATGCGGGCCATGAATTGGGCAACCACACCCTCTTCCATCCTTGTCGGCGAGAGCCAGCCTCAAGATATGACTGGTTGAATGAGGCCTTCGACCTCTGCCATTACAACGACTCGCGATGGCGGGAGGAGGTGCGGGTAGCAAATGCCCTCCTTCAATTGGTGGATGGGCGATCCCAGAGGACGTTTGGCAACACTTGCTGCCACACCGAAATCGGCACCGGCAGCGAAACCCTTCCGCTGGTACCAATCATCAAAGAGATGTTTGTGGCCGGACGTGGCAGCCAATGCAATCGCATTGTTTCACCAGCGACTGCGGATTTCGGTGAACTCGGCCACTTCAGTGGAGACGGCAAGTCATTCAAAGAACTGCAGATACTAGTTGAACAAACCATCGACTGCGGCGGCTGGTTGATCCTGATGTTCCATGGTGTCGGCGATGACGAGCATGGCCTCCACATCGACCCAGCCGAACACGAACAATTCCTTCGATATCTGGCTAGGGTCAGGGATCGGGTATGGACGGCACCGCTCGTTGACGTGGCACAGCTCCTTCGGAAGCACCGGTGAGGGTGACATAATTCCGAATGACGTTCGCGCGCGGCAAAAATTGCGACAGTCAGCCAGTTTTCTGCGTACCTTGTGGTAATGCAAGCATCCCTCTCCCTCACCTCTTGCTTACCCACTCTTTGTCGAACGCCTGCGCCAACAACTCAGTTCGGAGAAACTCTCAGACCGCATCCGACGCATGGAAGTCGTGATGGAAAAAATTGCTGTGCCCTCATCACGCCGTGGCTGACTTTCTCCTCGATCTCGCAGGCCAGAAGGTTCTCGCCACCCCCTCACGGGCGCTCGTTTGGGAACACACTGTTTTTATCGCTGACGTGCATTTTGGCAAAGATGCCACCTTCCGCTCGGCCAGACTTTGGACCCCGCCCGGAGCGGTCGAGGATAACCTATGCCGACTCTCAAACCTGATTAGCACCTACCGCGCCCGCCGCCTCGTCTTCCTCGGTGATCTTTTTCATTCCATTCACGCCGCAGAAACCGTGCCCGCGATCCGCCGCTGGCGAAATCGGCTGCCAGGGTGCGAGATCTTGGTCATCGCAGGAAATCATGATCGCCATGCCGGGG